>NZ_FRCR01000005.1 GCF_900142995.1 Caldanaerovirga acetigignens
AAGCCACGACGCTCTTTTTATGAACGTCCAGGCCACAAACGTGAGAATAAACCACATCCATAAAAAACAACTCCTTAGCGGCTTTAGTTTTGAAGGGCTGGTGCAACAACCATAAGGGGTTATTCTATCCTGCGTGCTTCCCTAAAAGGGAGCAACAATCTATGGTGCACCTGGTCGTTGTGGTCTGTCTACTTGTCGGGCTCGAGGCACCAAGGTAGTAGCGACCTGCCTTCACCAGCCGCGTACTGATTATATCATAAGGGCATTTTCATCTTCTGCTGGTGCCGCATTTGTTGCGGCATGGGGGTCTACTACTTGGTTTTTCTTCTCCCCGCGCGTATGAACCAAATACGGCTGCATTCACAACATCGTTCTTTTTAAGCAAAGGCACTATTTTTTCTTTTAGATCCGCAAAATTCATAATCGCCACCTCTGGCGCTGGAAATTGCTGACTTTCGAATATATTATACCATATTATAGCCGACCTATACGGCAATGTCATCAATTTTCTTGACTTTCTCATTTTCTGGAATAGAATTTTGTTAAGGGCTTTATATCAAAGGGGGAATCGAAAATGCCCAGAGAACTTATCGAAATCGACCGCGAAAAGCTGAAGGCCTATGTGACAGAAAAACTTTACCGTTTCGACGAAATCGCCGGAGTATATCTTTTCGGCTCCGCCGTCGACAAAATGAGGCCTGAAAGCGACATAGATTTAGGGATAATAACGATTCCCGGGGCAGCAAGCTCTGAAAAGGAACTCGAACTTTTTTTGGAAAGGCTGCACCTTGCCTTGAGGAATTTCGAAGGGCATCCCTTTGACCTTGTTTCAGTAGCACACGCTAACGTAATCCTTGCTTTCGAAATTCTGCGGCATGGAATACCGATATTCATAAAAGACGATGATGTGGTTTCAGACCTCATAGAGAAGGTCAGCCGTAAATACGCCGACGTATACCCGAGGTATAAAAAGGCTCTAGAATTGATAGTTGGAGTGAATGGCGATGAAGAATGCAAAAAGTCTGACCATGCACACTAAAAATTCATAAATGCCATCTTCCGGAAGCCGGTCGGAGAGCTCGCCCGCACCCGCCCGACTTTTTTGTTTTAGTTGACTTTTTATCTAAATATGATATCATATATAGTGTCATTATTTCTCTTATCCTCTGGAGGTATTATATGAGTTATTATGAAAAACTTTATTTTAAGATTAAAAATAATCCCAAAGATGTAATGTTCGATGAGCTTCGGACTCTCATGACAAAAGTTGGAGGTTTTAATGATAGACCCGGGAAAGGCGATCACTGGATTTTTACACATCCAGATTTTCCAGATATAAGAATTGTTATAGATACGAGAGGTGGGCGTAAGCCTTTAAAACCTATTTATGTTAAAAAATGTATGAAATATTTTGATGAAGTGAACCCGCATTTCAAGGAGGTAAAGAATAATGAGTGAAAATTACAAATATGGCCTGAAGATAAGTGTATTGACTGAAGAAGATGGTGGAGGATTTTTTGTAGAAGTTCCCGACCTTCCAGGCTGCATGGCTGACGGTGATACTCTTGAAGAAGCTATAAAAAATGCAAAAGAGGCTATAGAATCATGGATCGAAGCAGCAAAGGCCGAAGGCAGACCTATCCCTGAACCTACTTTTTATAAAGATGAAGAGGATTATAGCGGCAGATTAACAGTAAGAATCCCAAAAAAGCTTCATAAAGAATTGGTTGAAATTGCGCAGGAGCAAGGTGTTAGTTTGAATCAACTAATACTATATGCACTTTCCAAAGAAGTCGGGCGTAAAGAAACTTCGGTAACCATTGATATTGGTGTTTGATTCTGCCTCCGGACATAAGAATAAGAATAAGAGATAAGAAATTAAATGACTCACCCCAGGCAAATTCATGATAAAGCCGGTTAAGCTCCATAGGCCCTGCCGCACAGCCTAAAAATGCAAAAATACCACCTTCCCGAAGCCGGTCGGAGAGCTTTCTCGCTCCCGGCCGGTTTTTTTGTTTTTTTCCGCTGCCGGATATAATGAAAGTGAAATTGCAAGCGAAAGGAGGTGAAACAGATGGCGGTTATCGCAACTCCCGTGGACGCCACATTGCAGGTTGTGGTCCAGACCGGGACCGACGAAGGCGGAAGGCCCGTAACAAGGACCAGGTCCTTCAGGAACCTGAAGCCTTCCGCCGTGGACGACGACGTGATGGCGGTGGCAAAGGCCTTCGCCGACCTTCAGTCCCACCCGGTGGACTCCATCGTAAAGGTGGTGGAAATCGCCCTGACCGAGGAGTAACGAAAGCCGGTAATTCGTAAGGAAGGAGGTGAAACGGATGGCAAAGACCTTAGAGCTCAGCTTCCAAAACGAGGCTGGTAAAACCTCGAGGATTCAAATCGCCGACCCGAAGGAAAACTTGACTCCCGAGGAAGTGCAGCCGGTAATGGACCTGGTGGTCGCAAAGAACATCTTCTCAACGAGCGGCGGTGACATCGTAAAAGCCCTCGGGGCCAGGATAATCATAAGAGACGCCGTGGAAATAATATCCGCCGGATAATTCTCCCCCGGGCTTTCGCCCGGGGCTTTAATTTAACCTGAAGGAGGTGCGACAATGGAAGAACTGATAGCTCAGGTTGCCAACGTGGGCTTTCCCATCGTGGTTTCTATATATCTCCTCGTGCGCATAGAATCCAAGATGGAGAGCCTCACGGTCAGCATCCACGAGCTTTCAAAGGTTATAGAAGGACTGAAAATCCCAAAATAAGCTTTGGAGCGCCTAATACCGCCTGCTGGGAAGGGCGCTCTTTAAAAAGGCGGACAAAAATAGCCCAGCTGCCCAAACAGCAAGTTACGGTTTGGGCAAGAGGATAAAGGACATGGAAAGGCAATACCCTCGCTTTATAGTGGTTCACCATACCGCAGGGCATGACGTTTCGGCCTTAGAGATAAACAGGATGCACGCCGCAAGGGGTTACGGCATAAAGATATCGGAGCCCCATTCCCTGGTAGAAGAATACCGAAAACGGGGTTTCCCCTGCGAAGGCGAAGCTGCCGTAGTGAGCATCGGCTACCACTACCTTATAAGGGCCGACGGCACCGTGGAAAGGGGCAGGCCTGACTTTGCCCCTGGGGCCCACTGCGCCGCTGCGGGGATGAACTCAAGGGCTATAGGCATAGCCCTCACGGGTAACTTTTCTTCCAAAGACAACCCTGAAGGCAAAAAAGGCCATACCACACCTACGCCAGCCCAAATCAAAGCCTTGAAGGAGCTTATATTCTTTTTGATGGACGTCTACTTCATACCCCCGCAGTCGGTGCAGAAGCACTCGGAAGTCATAGGGGCGAAAACCGAATGTCCAGGTGACAGGTTTTCCTTTTCTTTTTGGTCTTGACAGCGAACGTTTGTTTGGTTATAATTGTCTTAAAGTTCCGCCTTCGCCAAAATCTGGAGGTGTTGTAATTGAACATGGAGACTTTTTTACATTCGGGCATCGCGGCTTTAGTGCCCGTTTACGAAAATGGCCAGGGAAACGTCACCCAGCTCATTACTTCCGACGGAGGAGAACACCTCATACCGAAAACGGTAAAGACAGTCTTAAAAAGGGTAGCCAGGACTTACGGGGCCGACCTTTCCGCCCTTCGGAAGAATTACGGAAAGGCTGTAAACCGGAAAAATTACGTGCCTATTCCCCTTTCTTCCTCTTTAATCCTTATCCCTGTAAAGTTCCGGGAAAGGCCTTTGAGCGAAAACGACGGAACAGTAGGATACCTTTCTTACTACGAGATACGCGATATCTCGGAAGAAGGTGCGAGCAGCCGGGTCACGCTTTCAAGCGGAAAAGAACTCAAAATATTGCTCGCCAAAGCGACCTTCATGGAATACATTAAAGACGCAAAGCTCATCGCGGGACTCTATGAAGAAAGGCATAAAACAGGCAATCATCGCATCAGCGAAGATAAATTGGCTTACGGAGAAAAAGAGCATCTCAGGGAGGAACTCGTAAAACTCCTCCTTCAAATTCTAGCAAAAGGCGGCGGGTTTTGACCGCCGCTTATGTTTTTCGTCATTCTTTCCTCACACCGACAAGCTCAATTATTTTTGATGCTATTTCGTAGTTCGGGAGCACGAATTCCGCACCTTTTCGGTCTATGGCCGCTTTTGGCATCCCAAAAATCACAGCGGTTTCGGGCGATTCGGCTATGGTCCTGCCGCCGGATTTCCTTATCTTTACCATGGCATCGGCTCCGTCGTCGCCCATGCCCGTCATAAGGACTCCTATAGTGTCTTTGTCGAAGATCGAAAGGACTGACTCCATGGTGACATCCGCCGACGGCATGAAACGGTGCTTAGGACTGTCGGTGAGCACTATCTTCTTTTTCTTTCCTTCTTCTGTCACCAGGAGGTTGTAACCGCCTTTGCCGACATAACATACGCCGGGCTTTATCTCCATGCCGTCTTCTGCCTCGATTACCTTAATCGCACATTGCTCGTCTAGCCTTTTTGCAAAAGGGCCCGTAAAGGCCGGAGGCATGTGCTGCACGAGAAACACCGCCGCGTTAAGGCGTGCGGGCAGATAGGGGAGCACTTTCATAATGGATTTTGGGCCTCCTGTTGATATTCCTATGACCACAGCCTTCATATCGCCGTCGGACAAAATGTATTCTTCGGGCATCTTCACCGGACTTTCATTAAAAGACCCTATCGTCCTTGCCCCCGCTTTTACCTTGGCGATTAGCTCCTCTTCGAAATCCTTTAATCCTGGTCTCACCCCTTGAGGCTTTGCCACAAAATCGAAGGCGCCAAGTTCCAGGGCCTTCAAAGTCACATCAGCCCCTTTTTTCGTCTCGGAAGAGAGCATCAACACATTCCCAAGCTTTTTCTCCTTAATCTTTTCCAGGGCCGAGAGTCCGTCCATCCCCGGCATGTTTACGTCCATCGTTATGACATCCGGGCGAAGCTTCTCTGCTTTTTCCAATGCTTCGCTCCCGTTTTTTGCCGTATCGACCACCTTTATATACGGGTCTTTTTCGAGCACGTCCTTTATAATAAGCCTCATCAAGGCGGAGTCGTCTACCACGAGCACTTTTATCATGCTTTTCACCTCAAAAGTCCGTCAATTTCGATGTTATTTTTTCAAGTAATCCCCCAAAGCCCTGTCGGTCTTTTTTATATGGTTTATGAGCCAATCAACCAGGAAGCCGTTCATCTTCACGACGAGGTCAACCGTCGGGCCGGTTTGTTCGAGCTTTCCTTTAAATTCTTCGAATTTCTTTATGAAAATTTCATGCTGGTTTTTATGCCCATCATAACCCGGGTAGCTTTCCGCCTTCATTATTTTCTCTTCTTCGCCGAAATGCATTACCACGTAATCCCCGAGAAAACCGATGACCTTCTCAACCTCCTGTTTACCTTTTCCTTTTGTGCAGGCTTCCATAAGGTCATTCACCCGCTTGAAAAGTTCCTTGTGCTGTTCGTCTATCGTTTCAATTCCCGTCGAAAGGTCTTCCGTCCACTTTATCGCCATCAATATCCCTCCTTTACGATAATATTCGCCAAAAAAATCACCTTTTCCTTCCGGTTTATGCTAGAGCTTCATAAATATACCTGTGGCAAAATTTTCTTGACAGCTCTTGGTGGCAAATTATAGAATAGTACTAGCATTTTGACGCAATATTCGACAAAATATCGCCGAAAAAGGCAAACCTGTCGAAAGGCAGGGGCGCAAAGCCATGGGCCTACGGCTCTTTAAAAGGGCTACGGTCGCCAGGCTGCCGGCTCGATAAAGCTAGCAGCCTTTTTACCACAGGCTGCATTTTTTAATTCAACTCTTTTATTCTTTCGAAAGGGGGTTTTAGGATTGGAAAAGATGGTCATTTTTGGTCTGGGGAAAGAACTGTACGGAATGGACATTTTTGAGCTGAAAGAGATTATAAGGATGGCTGAAATAACCCGCATACCTAAGGCACCTTCCTTCATAGAAGGGGTCATAAACTTGCGCGGAAAAATAATCCCGGTCATCGACTTGAAAAAGAAGCTGGGAATATATGGAAATGAAAATCCGGAAGAGAAAAGGATACTGGTGACCGATGTAGGTGGACAGACTGCAGGGCTCGTAGTGGACTATGTTCACGAAGTAGCAGATGTTGAGGATAAGGATATAGAGCCACCCCCTGCCGTGCTCGAAATCGAAGGCCGGTTCATAAAAGGCCTTGCAAAGATGGGAGAAAGGATTGTAGTCCTCCTTAAAGCCGATGAAATATTGAGCCTAAAGGAAAAACAAGAGCTGGAAAATTTAGCGAAAGAGGGGATGCAAGGATGAAGCTATTTAAAAGAAAGAGTGCAGGCTTTGAAGGCACGAGGAAAGGTTCGATAAGGGCAAGGCTCGTTACCCTTTTTCTCACAATATCTCTTTTACCCCTTGTTGCCTTGAGCATATTTAACTTTACCGTTTCGCGCAATACCTTAATGCGGACGGTGGACCGGGAGCTGTTGAGTAAAGCCTCCCATACAGCCGACACTTTGGAGTGGTGGATAGGAGAAAAGATAAAGATGGTCGAGGCCATTGCAGAAAACCCTGTGGTAAAAAGCGGGGATATAAAGAGCTTGGTAGAGTTGCTTAAGACTATTCAGCCCATGGTTTCGGACGTCCAGACATTATGGTACGCCACGCCTGATGGAAAGGTCTACTCTTACGTGAACGAGGACGTTACTTCCCCGGCAGGAGATATAAACGACCGAAAGTACTTTAAGGACCTGCTTGCGACAGGGAGGACGGTAGTCTCTGAGGTCTTGGTGGACAAATTCACTGGCAACAAAATTGTAGTCATAGCTTCTCCAGTAAAGGGTTCTAACGGTATAAGCGGCATAGTAGGCGCCGATATAAGCGTCGATATTTTAAGCCAGCTTGTGAACTCGGTAAAATACGCCGATACAGGCTACGCCTTCATAGCGGACAAAACCGGCCTCGTCATCGCCCACCCCGACCAGAGCAAGGTCATGACCCTAAATATCACCAATTCCGGGTCCGAGTCATTGAATAAGGTGGGTCAGCGCATGATAAGGGGAGAAGAGGCCGCAGTGCATTACGAATTTGACAATGTGGAAAAGCTCGCAGCCATTTCTCCTGTCGCTTTTACTGGCTGGTCGGTGTGCGTGACCGCACCTACTTCGGAAATATATAAAGGCCTTGAAGGTTTCATTTTCAACACTCTTTTAGTAATGGCGGCAGCGGCAGCGATAATAATCCTGGCATCCCTTGCCTTCAGCCGACAGATATCCACGCCTCTTGCAAGGCTCAGCAAGGTGGCAGACACCATAGCGATGGGCGACATGAGAGTTGATGTGCCCACTAACTTTTTTGGCGAATTCGGGGCTCTGGCCGTGTCGCTGAAGAGAATGGTTGAAAACACGAAAAGTGTAATAGAGGCGTTGAAGACATCGATAGAAAATCTCGAGGTTGCTGCCAGAGACATATCCCAGGGGGCTCAGGACACCGCCCAGGCAGCCGAGCAGGTAGCAGAGACTATAAACCAGATTTCTCAAGGTGCCCAGGACATGGCTCAAAATGCGGAAAACATTTCGGCCGCAGTTGAAAATTCGACAAAAGGAATCGAAACTTTGGTGGAAAATATCGGGTTAATACGCCAGAACACCACCGAAACTGCGCATAACACCGAAGAAGGGGACAAAACCATGCAGGAGCTCATAAGCAAGATGGACCTCGTATCATCCAAAGCAGAAGACATAAAGTCCGCAATGGCAGGCTTGTTCGGACACGCCAAGGAAATCTCCGGCATAACCGACATAATAACCGGAATCGCCGAACAGACTAACCTCCTTGCCCTCAACGCAGCCATAGAAGCGGCAAGAGCGGGCGAAGCCGGAAGGGGCTTTGCGGTAGTCGCCGAGGAGATAAGGAAATTGGCTGAGCAGTCGAGCCAGCAGGCCGGCGAGATAAACAGAATAGTGAAAAAGGTCGTGGAAAACATCGAGAATTCCAACAAAGTAACAGAGGAAGTGGTAGGCTTGATAGTGGAGCAGGCTTCCATCGGCGGCGAGGCTATGTCTCAGTTTAGGAAAATTGCCGACGGAGCACGGAAGGTGTCGGAACTTCTGAAGGAAATAGAAGAAAAGGCCAAAGCAGTAGGCGAAAACAGCAGGAAAATAAGCGAGGAAGTGGCCAATGCTGCCGCCATTTCCGAGGAAAACGCGGCATCTTCCGAAGAAATCGCCGCATCGGCCCAGGAGATGAGCTCGGCAGCCCAGACGATAAGCTCAAGTGCGAGCAGGTTAGTTGCCCTTGCGGAGGACCTGAAAAAGGAAAGCGAAAGATTTATTATATAATATAAGCTCGATGCCCCCATCCCCTGAAGGGGGATAAGGGGGCATCCTCAATTAAAGGAGGATCTTGTAAAATTGAAGCTTCCCACGACATATCTAAAACCAGGGATGAAACTGGAAAAGCCGGTGTACGGAAGCTGTGGCGAACTTCTTTTAAACCGCAACATAGTCCTAACAAAGCGCTACATAGAAGCTTTAAAGAAGAACAACGTACTCGTAGTCGAGGTAGAAGGGCCTGTGCCTTTAAAGGAAGTGGAAGTCAAAGAAGAGCTCTCCGCGGCAATAAGGGCAGGTGCAATGCAGCAGCTTTATTCCTTCGTAAATAGGAAAGACATGTCCATCATCAGCATAAAAGAGTCCGTAGAGGTACTTCTTGAAGAAATCCTGTCGGGCAGGGAGGTCATAGACCAGTTGGTGGACCTATGCTCTCTCGACATGTATACTTTCGCCCACTCGGTTGATGTGTGCGTGCTCTCGCTTCTTGCAGGCATAAAACTCGGCTTTAAAAGGGAAAAGCTCCTCGCATTAGGGGTAGGGGCCATTTTGCACGACCTGGGAAAAACTCTCATCAAGCCGGAGATTTTAAATAAACCCGGTAAACTGACGCAGCAGGAATTCGAGGCCGTGATGACCCATCCTCTGAAGGGCTGGAAGCTTGTAGAAGAAAGGGAAGGGGATGCCATTCACCCCCGCTCAAAAAAAATTATCTTAAACCACCACGAAAGGTATGACGGCAGCGGCTACCCGAGGAAGCTCAAGGCTGGGGAAATAGACCTCTTCTCTGCCATCTGCGCAGTATCCGATGTGTATAACGCCATGACCACAGACAGAGTCTACCGGAAGGCCTTCCCGGCTCACGAAGTTTACGAGATGCTCCTTGCCTCGTGCAATTCAAAATTTGACAAAGAGGCGGTAAACGCTCTTTTGTCCTGCATAAAGCCCTACCCCGTGGGCACAATGGTAAAGCTAAGCAACGGCAAAGTCGCCTGCGTGGTATCCCAAAACGACTCCCTCCCCTTCAGGCCTAAAGTCAAGGTGTTGCCTTCAGGGGAAATATGCGATTTAGAAAGAGAGCTCTCCGTGGTGATAGAGAAAGTACTTTCTCCGGAGGAAATGAGGCAGCTCATCTCCTAAAGCTCAACTAATATCCACGTCAATCGCGAGCACTCCCATTATCCGACCTCCGTCTCCTATAATAGGCGCAGAAACAGTCACCGTCATGCGATTTGAGGCGATGTCTATATACGGTTTTGAGATGTACACCTGACCCTTAACCGCCTTTTGGAACCAGGGCCTGAAAGCCAGGTTTTTAATCGGAAGTTCGCCGGTAGAAAACTTCACATTTCCTTCTTCGTCCAAGAGCACGATTTCCAGCACGGCGGGATTTTCCCGTCTTATTTTTTCAAAATTCTCAGGCCAAACCTTTTCCTCTCCATTAACTACAAAGCTTTCTCCAGCGAGTTTTATTAATTTTTCCTTCACAAATTCTACTTTTTGCATCACTTCATCCGAAAGCCTGAAATTTCTGCTGTACATTTCGGAAATCTCCATGAATTCGCCCGCCATGCGGCTGAGTTTTGATGCCTCATCGGTTATAGCCCTCACCATGTTCTTTTGTTCCTGGCTGGAAGCGGCTATCTCCTCCACTCCCGCTGCCGTCTCTTGGGAAACCGCGGCCATTTTTTCCGACGTCTGAAGCACTTTTTGCACCTTTTCCTCCTGTTCGCTGACTAAATTGCCTATTTTATCCATGGAAATCTTAAAGCCCGAAATTTCTTCCACAATCTCGTCAAAAGCGGCCATTGATTCATTCCCCTTTTTTATGTTTTCATTCACCACCTGCTGATTTTTTTCTACTTGAGCTGCCGTGTCTTTTGCTTCCTTCTGGATTTTCTCGGCAAGTTCTTTAATTTCTTCTGCCGCTTTTCCGGACTGTTCCGCCAGTTTTCTCACTTCCTCGGCAACCACCGCAAATCCACGCCCCTGCTCTCCTGCCCTGGCCGCCTCTATAGCAGCATTGAGCGCAAGGAGATTTGTCTGGTCAGCTATTTCCGTGATAGTCTGGACAAAATTGTTGATACTTGCAGTAAGGCCTTCCAGTTCCTTCATCTTAGCCGCCGAAAGGGAGCTGGTCTTCGAAGAAAGGGCAAGCTGCTCCAGAAGGTCTTTTAACACTCCCCTGGTTGCCCTAATCTTTTCTATTATGGTTTTTATCCCCATTTCCCTTTCTTTTGTCTGCTGGGCAATCTTCCCCGCCAGCGAAGAAAGGAAGCTCACGTTGTTCGATGTCTCCTGGGCAGATTCGGCCTGCTCTCCTGCTCCCTGGGCAATTTCTTCGATTGAAGTAGCTATCTGCCCTGCGGCTTCATTTATGTGTCCCATGCTCTCGCTGAACCGGCCGAAAAAGTAATTTATTTCTTCAGAGGCTCTCTGGAGCTTTCCCATGAGCCCAAAGACCTGCTCAAAAGAATTGAGCACGGGTTTTACAAGAAAAGACAAATACCCCCGCATTCCCTTTAGTCGATTTATAGAAGGGAGCTCTCCTTTCGAAAACTGCTCTATGACCTCGGCTATCACAAAAAGCCGGGAAAACAAAGACCTTAACACCAGATATCCAGCCAAAAATGTTGCCAAAAAAACAAAAAATACGGTTAACAAGGACCCAGTGGCGGCACCCGTCAGCAAATTCCCGACAAGAAGCACCAATGAAGGCGGAAGGGAAAGAAAAAGGGCGAGCGTTATCAATGGCTTTTGAAACATCTTACGACCTCCCGGATAATTTGATGGTATTGCTTTATGGATATTATATCAAATTATAGCAAATTTTGTCCAAATTCGATAAGTGAAAATTAAATTTTTATAATTGACTTGTCCCCTATACCATGGTAGAATAATGTATACAAGTGAATTTTCTAAAATCGCTGAATTCCTTCCCTTTGAGAGGAAGGAAGCGGGGGACCCACTTTTTTGGGGTGAATCTCCTTCTTTTATGGGAGAAGTTCCTGTATCAAGAAGGGGTAGGGTTATCCTCTTGACCCGAACCCGTCAGCTAACCTCGCAAGCGTTAAAGAGGGGGGGTAGATTGCCGGGAAATTTTGCCTCGAAGCTATGGTCCTCCATAGCTTTTTTTGTTTAACCTATAACTTCTAACATCTTAAAAAGAAGGGGGTTCATGTGATGAAGGTAGGAGTATTCTGGCGCAAATTCCGCAACGTGGAACTTCAGATGAAAGTCTCGGGAGAAAACATATACGACGACGCCTACGAAGAGGCCTCCCAGCACTACTCGGCGATAAAAGAGGCGGGTTACGACGCTGTCTTAATAGAGTGGAAAAGCGAAAACCCGATGGAAACTCTGCAAAAAGTGCTGGAAGAAAAGGTAGACCTGGTTTTCAACGCCTCGTCGCTTCAGGAGGTGGCCTTTCTTGAAGCCTTCGGCATCCCCTTCGCCGGATCCGGCATCGACCTGGTAGCGCTTGATAAAGCCGCAAGAAAAAAGATAGTGGCTTTTCACAACCTCCCCACTCCCCGATTCATCGTGGTGGAGGACCCAGAAAAAATTCCAAACCACGACCTCAAATTTCCCCTCTTTGTAAAGCCTGTCCGGGGCCGCGGCAGTGCCGGAATAAGCGAGGAAAACATTGTGGAAAGAGCCGAAGACCTACCGCAGGTGGTGGCCAAGATAACGGGAAAACTTGGCCAGGCGGCACTCGTAGAGGAATTCATCAGAGGAAGGGAGATAACCGTCGGAATCATCGGCTATAAAGATCCTAGGGTGCTGCCCCTGGTGGAAATCGAGTACAATTCCGTAAAAACCAATACTTTTGAGCACAAGATGTATGACAATGAGATAATCCACTGTCCCGCCAGGCTTTCGCAGGAAGAAGAAAAGCGGGTAAAAGAAGCCGCCCTTGCGATTTACAAAGTTCTGAACGCCAGGGATTACGCGAGAATAGACATGATCCTCGGCGATGATGGAGTGCCGTACTTCCTTGAGATAAACACCTTCGCCGGGCTCACCATGTCGAAGGACGGCACCCACCACGGGTACATGGGTTATATGGCGAAAACCCTTGGCATGAACAGAGCCGAATTCATCGGAGCCATTGTAAAAAGCGCTTTAGAAAGATATGGATTAAATTGAGAGGGTATCCTGTCGGATACCCTTTGAAATAAAATTATGTTCGCCCTCAGCCGGTTGGCGTAGCCCCGGTGTAAATTTTTGTACGCCTATCGGGAAACAAAACGCTTTCCACTAGAAACGCGACCCCATCTTCGTCGTTTTTTGCCGTAACAAAATCCGCCTTTTGCTTTACCGTCTCCGGCGCGTTTCCCATTGCCACCCCGAGTCCTGCGAATCTAAGCATCTCAAGGTCGTTAAAATTATCTCCCACAGCGATTATTTCTTCCCTTTTTATGCCTAAAATTCCCGACAGCACCTCAAGGCCCTTTGCTTTTGACACGCTGCCTTCCAAAATGTCAATGCTGTCTTTTATAGCGGAGGTTATGTAAATCCCGTCCTCCAGGTCTTTTGTAAGTTCTTTGGAAAATTCCCTTATCTCCTCCGGATTTCCAGAAATCACTATCTTCGTAGGCGCTTCTTTTAAAAGCTTTAAGGCCCCTTCCAAGCTCCCGGCATTCTCTACCGGCAACAGCACAAAGTCCTTCATGTAATTGTAAAAACCCAGAAACGAAAATCTTTTTGCGGAGCGAAAATAGCGTCTAAGCTGCATCTTCCAATAGGCCGTGCCCGAAAAGATCTTTCTTTCTTTCAGAAAAATTTGCACTTCGAAGCTCGGGTACCGCCCCGCCCCCTTTAATACGTGCTTTGCCACTTCGAGGGAAAGAGGCCGGTAAAAAAGCTCCTTCCCCGAATGCACGTCCTTTATCAAAGCACCGTCGTTTGAAACTACCGGCGCGTTTACGGGGATGCTCTTCGCAATGCGCACCGCGCTTCCCCAAAAGCGGCCCGTTGCGAGGGTCACTATAAGCCCCATCTCTATGGCCTTTCTCAGAGCCTGCCGGGTGCGGCTGGATACGGTATATCCGCTGGAAATCAAGGTCCCGTCCACATCTAAGGCTATCATTTTGTAAGGTGTGCTGCTCATAATCCTGCCTCCTTTAAGAGCCCGAGGAGCTGCCTTGCGTTTAACACCGCCGAAGCATTGAAGTGGTTGTTCATGGCTATAAAGATTACTTCGGTCTTGCGGGAAAGTTCCCTTATCCTGGGTACCCACTCGGCCAGTTCCTTTTCGGTATATAGATAGTCGTACCGCTCGTAGGACTTCTGGTGGTTATACCACTTTTCTGCATTCCTGCCGTGAAACCGCACGTAACCTATGGAGCTGGTCGCTATCACTGCGGGGGGTAGAAGGCCTTTTATCGGCGGTTCGTCCACACAAACGAAGGCCATGCCGTTTTCCCGAAGAAGCTTTAAAACCTCAAGCCTCAGCCAGTCGTCTGACCGAAACTCCACGGCAAAGGGGAGTTCCCCTAGCCTTTCCCTCAGCTTTTTGAGGTAGTCCCTGTTTTTTTCCGTGTTGTGGAAGCTGTAAGGAAACTGGGCCAGCACGCACCCAAGCCTTCCTGCTTCGGCAAGCGGCTTTAAGGCATCTTTGAACCTGCTCACTGTTGCCTCACTCAGGTCTCCCTGGTGGGTCATGCCACCGTAAGCTTTTACCACGAAAATGAAGTTTTCCGGGGTTTTTTTCATCATCTGGTAAAACATGTATGGGGACGGCAGGCTGTAGTAACTGGAGTTGACCTCGGTAAAAGGAAACTCCCTGCTGTAAAAGGAAAGCATGTCGCTTTCCTTCATGTCTTCGGGGTAGTATTTCCCCTTCCAGTCCCGATAAGAATAGCCCGAAGTAGCGACGAGTATCAAGAGTTACTCCTCCTAAAATTATACTTCTATTTTAACGATATCGTGTTTTATCGCCAAAAGCAAGGCCTGCGTTCTATCCGTTACACCCATTTTTTGAAAAATATTGGTCAGGTGGTTTTTCACAGTTTTTTCGCTTATGAAGAGCTTTTCTGCTATATCCCTGTTGGAAAGACCTCGGGCCAGGTGCTGGAGGATTTCTATTTCCCGCTCCGTCAGGTCAAAAGCATTAACCACACTTTCGCGAGTCCTTGAAAGCCTCTTAAATTCCTCAAATACCTTTTGAATAAGTGAAGGCGGAATAAAGGCCTGCCCTTTCGCGACATTTCTAATAGTAACTATCAGTTCGTCTGGCCGTATATCTTTTAACGCATATCCCGAAACTCCATTTTTTATCATTTCGAAAAGATAATCCTCCTGCTCGTGTATTGTAAGGGCGATCACATTTACTTCAGGCTTTTTGCTTTTTATGATTCTTGTAGCTTCGATGCCATTTATCTTCGGCATATTAATGTCCATCAAAACCACATCGACTTCTTGAGAAACAGCAAGCTGTACAGCCTCTTCTCCATCGGACGCTTCACCCACGACTAAAATATCCGGCTCAAGAGAGATGATCTTTACGATACCTTCCCTTACCAGAGCATGGTCATCCGCTACAATAACCCTTATTTTTTCTTTTTCCATAGTTTCAGATCCCTCCGCCCCCAATTTGCTTATCTCGCCGCTACAGGAACGCTTAGAAACACTTCCGTTCCGCGGTTAGGAGAGGACTTTATCTCAAACCTCCCATTTAAAAGCTGAATCCTTTCTCTCATACCTATTATACCGAAAGCTTTCCCCTGCTTTTCTGAAAAAACCTTTTCCACATCAAAACCGACACCATTGTCCCTTACGAGCACATTGACTTTGTTTTTGAGAAATTCTACTTTAATTACAACCTGAGAAGCTCTTGCATATTTTTTTACATTCGTCATGGCCTCGTGTATAACCCTGAATATGGCCACTGCCTGACCGCTTTCTAGCGGATACTCTACCCCTAAAACAGTGAGTTCCACGAAAATCCCGCAATCGTTCTGAAATATTTCCACATATTTTTTAAGTGCCGGCACAAGTCCAAGGTCATCCAGCGACATCGGCCTCAAGTCAAAAATTATCTTTCGCACATCCTGAAGGCTTTTTCTCACCATCTCCATCAAAGCCATAAGTTCCTCTCTCACTCTGCAAGGGTCCAACTCCATGAGCTTCAAACAGTACTCCGCTCTCATCACTATGTTGGCAAGGCTCTGGGCGGGACCATCGTGAATTTCTCTGGCCACCCTCTTCCTTTCCTCCTCTTGGGCCATGATTATGGAAAATCCAAGGGCCTGCCTTTGCTGGATTTCACCTATTTCGACACTTATCAACTCCAGGTCGTTGCCTAGAATCTTCAGCACCATGCCTATGTTGACGATCAGCTCTTCCGCCCGCTTTATGGTAGCTTCCAAATTTTTTAAATTTCGCTCCAGGTGATCCCGCGTAAGCCTCAGCATTTTTTCTTTTTCCCTCTTGCTCAGAAGCTCCAGTTGCTTTTCGTGGGCCTTTTCGTAGGCACTTTTTATCTCTTCTTCGCTGTACTTTTTAAATTCCCTGCTTACCTCCATCAAGTAAAGCCGCGCTTTCATGTATTCTTCTTCCAGTTTTTCCACTTCTCTTATAATCTCCGATATTTGCTTTTTTACAGAATCCAGTTCGTATTTAGTGCGTTCGTACTCCCGCCTGGCAGACTCCCCCAACTGGTAAAGCTCTTCCTTGCTCTTTTCTACTATCTTTCTCGTCTTGTTCACTATTTTTTCAAGTTTTGTAATGTCCACCATTTCGCACCCGTCACCGCCACCAGAATATTGCTTCATAATTTATATTCGCTATAAAATGTCCGTTTCCCTTTATAAAAACTCAAGAAGTTGTCTTAAATTGCTGAACCAGAGAATCCAATTGGTTGCCAATGCGCGCAATGCGCCTTGCGGCCGTTGCTATCTCTCTCATCAATTCCGATTTTTTCCCGGCATCAGGGTCACTCGAGTCATATCTTTCCACATAAGCCGAGCGCTGGCTTATTAAATCCGAGTTATGGATCATATCTTTCGTAATGTTTTTTATGTTGCCGAAAAGCAGCCCAAGCTGGTCCATCATAGCGTTAAAAGCACAAGCGAGCCGCCCTAGTTCGTCGTTGTTTATAATTTGCAATTTTTGGGAAAAGTCGCCGATAGAAACCCTCTCTGTTGCTACCATCAAGGCTTTGACGGGCTTTTCCACGAAATTGCGTATAACTCGTCTTACCATCAAAAGTCCGATAAGGCATACCGCAGCGTAGTTGATTATTATATAGTGCATCGTTTCTTGAAGGTACTCGGCAATGGGAGAAAAATTACAAAGAAGGTATAGGTAACCTCCCACTGTGCCATCCTCCGCGGTCACAGGCGACAAAAATACCACCGCTTTTACATTCCCCTTTTCATCCTTCATAATTTTCGACCATCCTTGGGCGGACAGTTTAATATTTGAGGGAATCGGGGCTTTTAAGCCTGCCGACGCCAGGACCTTGCCGTCCTTTTCGAGCAAAGCCGCTTGCATCACGTATTTTTCATTCACCAAGCTGTTTACTATTCCGGAAAGGAGTTTGCTATCTTGAGTCTTTATAGTCTGGTATGCATAACCGTTTACAGCCTTCGCTATACCCCATCCGCGGCTTTTGAATTCTTCTATAAAGGCTTCCCTGTCCCGAAGGTAAATTGTTGTCCCCATAACCCCTAAAAGCAGGGTTAAAATTAAGGTAAACCCCATGCTCAGGCGAAAGCCCAAAGAAAAATTTATCTTTCTAAATCCAATCCTCTTCACTTTTCATCCCCCTCCTGCAAGAATTCCACCAGGTCGCCTTCTTCCGTGCCGGTTTTGCGGCATGTTCCCGCAGCTAATTCCAACACCGCCCTTGCCCTCTTTAACACAGGCCCCAGAGTATAAGGGGGCATATCATTCACCACCCTCACCACCCTGCCGTTTTCATCGAGATACACCGCGTCGATGTAAAATCTCATGAAATACGTATGAACGCCCTGGCAGGGCATAAGAAGAAGTCCATCGCCGCTTGCCAGATGTTTCCTGCCTATTAGGCCAATGAATCTTCTTATGCCTGTGACCGAATCAACCTTTTCGGCCAGAATCACTTGTTTTGTCCTATTTACCGCCTTCAAAAAAATCACCTACCGGCCAAAAACCCGCATGAGCTGGATGACCGCCGGGCCCAAAAGGATTATGAATAAGGAAGGGAAAATAAAAACCGCGATGGGGATGAGCATTTTAATAGGTGCCTTCATGACTGCTTCCTGAATGCGCTGTCGCCTTTTGTTCCTGACTTCCCGAGACTGGACCCGCATGACATTACCCATACTTATGCCAAGCTGCTCAGCCATTATCACAGAGCTTACAAAAGAAGACAGGTCGTCCACATCCAGTCTTTCAGCCATCTTTCTAAGAGCTTCTCTGCGCGGTTTTCCCATCCTGACCTCAGACAAAACCTGAGACATCTCTTCTGAAAGTATTCCGCTGTATTTTTCTACCACCTTTGTCATCGCCCCATCAAAGCCCAGCCCTGCTTCGATGCAGACGGTAATGAGATCTAACACTTCCGGTAGTTCTTTTTCAACATTCTCCTTCCTTTTTTTAATCAACGAATTGAGAAATGCGTCGGGCAACAACCACCCTCCGAGTCCTCCAAGTGCCGATAAGGCAAGGTGCTGAATAACGGGAAAGGCGGTTATCTCAAGTCCCAAGTATATAGCAACTCCCAGGAACCCACTTAAGAGGAATTTTAACGCCACAAATTCCCTCGGCGAAAGGTTATAAGGCCTTCCCGCTTCGACTAACTTTTTTGTTAGGACTTCTTCGTCAAAAAGGGGTAAGAGTCTTACAGCAAATCTTGCAGTATTTTTTAATATGGGTTTGAAAACGCGGCGAAAAATGGGGACAGAAAGTTCCACTTCTCGTATCGGAACCGGAGAAGTCCCCACTATTTCTTCTAATCTCTTTTTCTCCCGAACCCGTCTTTCCAAAATAAATTTCAACGTGATATACATCGCTATAAAAGCTAAGCCGGAGATACCGGCTGGCAAAAATATGCGCTCCATTTTCTCACCTCTTTATACATCGATGTCCACAATTTTTCTAATCGTCAAATATCCGAGCACTTCACCGACTATTGCTATTACCAGCATAATGCGGCCCAGTGGCTCTGTGAACAGCTCCAGCAGATACGGAGGATTTGTAAGCATTATGTAAAGGCAAAGGAGCAATGGAAGTATACCAATTAAAAGCCCTGACATCCGTCCCTGCGCGGTAAGGGCCCTTATCTCCCGCTTCATATTCACCCGCTCGCGAATTACAGAAGCAATATTGTCCAAAACTTCTGCCAGATTCCCACCCACCTGCCTTTGGATAAGCACTGCTGTTACTACAAGGTCCAGATCCCGGCTGTTCACTCTTGCCGCCATGTTCTTTAATGCCTCTTCAGTAGACGTACCAAGCCCTATTTCGCTTAAGGTCCTCCCAAATTCCTTGCCCACAGGCCCCTGAAGTTCTTTTTCTACCAGGTCCATGCCCTGCATTAGGCTGAAGCCGGACCTAAGAGAAGTTGAAAGGAGCGTGAGGGCGTCGCACATCTGATGGTTGAAGAGTGCGAGCCAACGCTGTCTTTTTCCGTTCACCATAATAAGCGGGATCACTCCGGAAAAAGCTCCAGCCACCAGCGAAAGCTTCAGGTCAAAGGCAACGGCAAAGACAAAAGCTCCGCTGCCCATTGCCAAAAGAGCAACCATTACGATAAATTCGCCACCTTTTAAAGGAATATCGGCCTCGGTCAGCTTCCTATCCAGGACTCTGCCTAAAGTCCTCGTGGGCGAAAGGTTTCCGGCCCATCTCAGAAAATCTCTCCAAAGACTTCTCAAATCCTGCCTTGCGGTAACCTTTTGCTTTTTCCTTACTCCAGTCTCTCCGATCTGCCGCAAACGTTCGTTCATCCGTTTCCTGTCGGGGAATATTATTTCACTTAACCCTATTAAAGCCAGAAATACGGCGGTAAAGGTTAAAATTGCTATTTTTTGTGCAGACATCCGAGCCCTCCTCTACAGTCGAGGTAAAGAATACCTCTCTCGGAAGATTTAATCCGTATGCCTCAAATCTATCCATGAACTTCGGAAGGACCCCGGTGGCTTCGAAAACGCCTTTCACCTTTCCGTCCTCCCCCACGCCGGTCTGGCGGAAGGTAAAAAGGTCCTGCAGAACTATAACGTCGCCTTCCATGCCCTGCACTTCCACAATGCTGGTGATGCGCCTCGAGCCGTCCTTCAACCTGCTCTGGTGTATTATGAGGTCAATTGCCGACGCAATCTGCTCTCGTATAGCCCTCACCGGCAGGTCGACACCAGCCATCAGCACCATGGTCTCCAGCCGCGAGAGCATGTCCCTGGGCGAGTTGGCATGGCCCGTAGCAAGCGACCCATCATGACCCGTATTCATGGCCTGGAGCATATCTAATGCCTCACCGCCTCTCACTTCACCGACTATAATTCTATCCGGTCTCATCCTCAGGGCGTTTCTAACCAGATCCCTTATTGTTATCTCGCCCCTCCCCTCAATGTTAGGTGGCCTGCTCTCCAAGGTTATCACGTGGGGCTGCTGCAGTCGAAGTTCAGCCGCATCCTCTATTGTTACTATTCTCTCGGTTGGAGGAATGAAGGAGGAAAGCACGTTCAAAGTCGTCGTCTTCCCACTGCTCGTCCCGCCGGAGACCAAGATGTTGAGCCTTGCCTTTACACAAGCTTCTAAAAAAGCAGCCATTTCAGGCGTCAACGTTCCGAATCTTATCAAATCCTCTACAGTCAACGGCCTTTGAGAGAATTTACGAATCGTTATTACCGGACCTATCAGAGATATAGGCGGAATCACGGCATTCACCCTGGAGCCATCGGGAAGCCTGGCATCCACCATGGGCATGCTCTCATCTATTCTGCGACCTATAGGGGCCACTATCCGCTCAATTATGTTCATAACGTGTTCTTCATCCCTAAAAGTCACCTCAGTGAGCTCCAAAACTCCGTTTTTTTCCACGTATACTTTGTATGGACCGTTAACCATTATTTCGTTTACTTCAGGGTCATTGATAAAAGGGGTTATTGGCCCATAAGCTAGTATTTCGTCGATCATTTCACTTGAAATTTTAATCTTGTCTACCTTGAAAAATGTATTATTTTCTTCTTCAGCCAGATATTTTTCCACCAGCTCTTCTATCTTTCTCTTCATTTTCGCTCCATCTTGCTTTTCTTCAGTTGGAAACTCTTTAAGCTCATCCACAATTTTTCTATGGAGTTTTGCCTTAAATTCCAATTCCAAACGGGGATTCTTTTTTTCGACAACATTTTTGGCTACTTCTAGCCTTTTTAACAGCGACATCTTTCATCACCCTCACAAACTGAACATGCGCATGATGAGCGGTCTTTTTTTGTCTTTCTGAATTTCCTCATTTTTGAGTTCAAGCTTTTCAAAGAGCTCTTTTATACCCTCTGCCACCCTAGCGTTAGGTTGTGCCATCACAAAAGGAATACCTTGGTTTACGGCATTTTTCACAGTCTTCGAATCGGCTGGTATAACAGCCAAAATCGGCTTACCCAAAGCCCGCTCCACATCTTTAACCTTGATTCCTTCGTTATCGTGGCAGTTCAAAACGAACCTTATCTTAAAGTCGCAGTTCAATTTCTTCAATATTTCAGCGTCTGTTTTCACATGTTTTATGGACGTGAGTTCCTGGGTCAAAACCAACACCACAATATCGCTTCTTTCCAGCACCATGAGGTTAATTTCGCTGTAAAGCGGCGAGGCATCGATTATCAAAAAATCGAAGTTTTCTTTCATGACCTTTAAAAGCTGCTCCACATGAGTGGGGGTGATGAGCTCCGCCTGCTCCGGCGAGAGCGGTGCCGGCAGCACTTTTACTCCAGAAATATGAGGTATTAAAAATCCTTCCACTGCCTTTATATCGATGTTCTCTTCTTCTTTTGCCAGGTCAGCCAGGCTCATCTTTGCAGAAATGTTAAGCATTATGGTGACATCTCCGGATTCCAGGTCAAAATCTAAAAGCGCCACATCCTTCTTGGTCTCTTGTGCCAACATCACAGCCAGGTTGCACGAAAGAGTAGTCCTGCCTACTCCTCCTTTTGTTGAAAAGAAGGTAATAATCTTCCCCTTTTTCTTAACAGGAAAATTCGACAAATTTACCGCAGAAGAGTTTGCGATAAGTGCGTTTCTCCTTTTTTGAGCCTCATGCACTCGCCGGATGGCATTGGCAAGTTCTTCTGCGGAAAAGGGCTTGACCAGGTATTCTCTGGCCCCTGCTGCCATGGCCTTCCTCAGATATTCGTATTCTCCCTGAATCGAAATTATTATTATAGCCGTCTGGGGAGCCACTATCGCAATCTGTTCGGTAGCCGCGATGCCGTCTAAATTCGGCATGTTGATGTCCATCAACACCACATCAGGTTTCAACTCTACTGCCATACTCACTGCATCCTGCCCATCTATGGCCTCACCCACCACTTCGATATCTTCTTCGAAGTACAAAAGGCGCTTTATATCCTCTCGCGTTGTAGGTATATCGTCGGCAATCAAAACCCTTATGGGCATTTTTAACACCCCATTATTCTAGCATTTTTTGAAGGCTGACTGGGGAAAGCGGGTTTATTTTATTATCCTGAGGCGAGCGCAGAACCAACTGGATGCTCCCCTGCTGGATGGCGAGCGCAATCTTTTCTGCATCCCTCGGTTCTACCATCAACGTTATGGTTTTCGGTTCTTCCTTGAGCTGGGCGGGGGTATCCAGGCTGGCGTTCACCGCGAGGACAGGCACGTTCTGAACCACGCTTGCCGTTACGGTGATTTTTTGTTCCGGCAGCGCGTAAGTGACTATGACATCGACGCGGTCCCCGGTATTGATAAGCCCGTGAAGTCCCACGACATTGTCTACCGGAATTGAAATCGCCCTTTTCCCCGGCTCCACTTTGGCAGAGAGCCCTGCTCCAGTTGAGGCTCTGTCCAGCAGTTTAGCAGAAAGCAGCATCTCCCCCGGATATATCTCACTGCGGCTGAGTTTCCCTACCGCACTCTTTTTTTCGGTGACTGTCCCTTCAATCAAATATGCTGCTGGTACTTCCCTGACTTCTACCATATCTTCTGTAATTATGACCCTTGGAGGGATTTTCTTTTTCGCAACCACCACCTGTCTTAAATTTTCCGTGGAGGTATAGGAAGCCTTCATTTCTCCTAGATACTCGTAAACCCCGTAACCCGCAGCCAGTGCAAAAATCAGCGACAAGACGAAAATCCACTTATTCCTCATCTTAATCCTCCGTTTCCACGCCCAATTTATTCGATAAGCCTTGCTGCTGCCAGTCCATAATTGGGTTGGCTTGGATCTATGTTAAACTTCAGTCCATCCTGAGGTATTGTCCTTAGAAAATACCCCGTAACCACGTTTTCTCCCCCGGAGCCTTCGACTCCCTTGAGGAGGAAAGCCGCAAATCCCACTATCCTAACCTGGGTTCTGCCTCCTGCCAGGGACTCGGGGTCAAAAACCGGCACCATCATTATCATGGGGCAGTTCGGGTCATAATGGTCCACAGTGCATTTCGGATAGTGGGGACATGCGTTTAACCGGTAACTGACGCCTTCTTCAGTAGGCCCCGACATATTGCCCGTTTCTGTGTACACCCAGTCGCCGACCCTTATAAACCCCTTGTAGCCGTATTTTAAGTTATTTTCGTAGCTGGAAGCTCCCCTAAACTCCAGGGCCAGGGCGCCGTAATTCCCCGGGGAATACTCTTCAGCCGGAGCAGATTTCAGCCGGTATTCACGCCCGAACTCCAGCACCTGGTCGGGAATACCGAAAGGCACAATGCCGCTCATGGCAGAAACGGCGCCGAACACGGCGGAAGACCTGGCGCTGACCCACGTCGACTCAAGGCCCAGCACCTTCGCGAAACTGTAGTTCACGAGCCTTCTTGCTTCCACTGTCACCCGGCCCTGTCCGATGTCCACGGCAATCGATGCCTCTTCGGGCGAAACGCCGTTGTACTCCAGGTATTCCCGGGCTTTTGCCACGGCCGAGTCCCCGGAAGGCAGCTCTCGCGCTGCTGCAAGGGCCGCAGCATCACAGGCGGCCTTGAGCCTTGCCTTTTCGAGGGCTATTTTCCCCACATCCACGGTCATTGCCGCCATGCCGAGCATGCCCGCCATCATGACGGCTGCGAGGAGCGCCACGGTTCCCCTTTCATCCTTAAGCATCATACCGATAATCTTCTTCATTTTACTCCACCCTCATTACAGTGGCGGCTTTAAGCACCACTGGATTGGGTAAAAAACTGGAAAAAAGAGGCGTAACCGGAGTGAGATAGTAGGTCACTTCCACCTCAAATGGGATTCCGGGTACCCGTAAACTCTCTTCCGGCTCAAGTTTCGTTATCTGAAGCCTCCCGTCGGATTCGGGAAGCATTGCTGCCTCGTAAATCCCGGCCTTTATTTCGGAATCCGATTTGCCGACCGCCCCCAGCCTTGCCCCTTCCCGAGCAGCGTTGGTTATCACAATATAAGTGTGAAAAATCCTTCCGAATTCCATGACACCGAAAAGGATGAGCACAAGAAGGGGCAGCACCAGTGCGAATTCCACCACCGCTTGGCCGCGCTGGGAACGAAAAAGTTTCATTACGTCCATCCCGGCTTCACCTCCCCCATAGATAAGCCATCAGGGTGCCCGCGGCAATGGCTATACCATAAGGAAGGGAGGGCGAGCTTTTTTTCCCGCTATCGAGCAAGTCGAGCCCCCGGGGGATGAAGCCCAAAAGGGAAAAAAGGGTTAAAAAGACCGCCCTTAACCGGCAAAGGACTTTCCCTTCCGCAACCATCGCCGCCAGGGCCAAAATTCCCCCGGCAACCGCAGAAAAAATGAAGGCATTCCACACGAAAGCGGGTCCTTTAAAAGCCCCCACCACCGCCATCAGCTTGACGTCTCCGCCTCCCATTCCTCCCAATGCGAAAGGCAAAATCAAAAGCAGTGCCCCCAAAAGCATCCCCTTGAGGCTCTCTAGACCTCCTCTAATCCCTAAAAAGTAGAAGTTCAAAAAAATCGCGACCACCACCGCAGGCAAAAGAACGATGTTGTATATTTTTTTGTGCTTTAAGTCGGTATAAACGCTTATGCCGAGCAAGGCAAAAAGCAGTGCATCAAGAACCACCTTCATCCCTCTTTGCAAAAAAACTAAAGTTACAAATCGGCCCTACTTGAAAATTAAGTAGGGCCTTTTGGAAAAAGATAGTTGGGCTTATGGGGTCGAAGTATTAGGGCCTATCTCACCAGCTACTTCGTTAAATCTTGCACTGATATTGTTCCCGAGTAGCGTCAGCGCGCCGATGACCACCACGGCAACCAGAGCTAGAATGAGTCCGTATTCGGCCATAGCCTGTCCTCTTTCATCCGCCCACAGGTTTTTGATAAGAGCCATCTTTTTACCCCCTCATCGAACATTTTTACATTTCTTTCTATTTTGCTTTTATGATAAATCTTTTTAAATAAAATTCCATGAGGCGGAGGTCTCAATTTCGCTTCAAGAAAGGTCCTAAAGCCACGCTTCCCTTTTGTCCCAAAAGGTCCCGGGACGAAAGGGAAGCCCGGAAGATGGCATCATCCCCGAATCTTTCCCTTATTTCGTCCACGGCCCGGTCGAGCCTCTTTTTCTTTTCGTCCTCCGCGAACAGGGAAATCTGGTCGAATTCCTTTATGAGCCCGGAAAGGCTCACCCCTAAGAGCCTAAGGGGCGTTTTCCCGTCCCAGTTGGAGTGTAAGAGTTTTTTTGCGGTCCTATAAATGTCTTCGGTAAGGTTGGTGTAGGGAACCGTGGCGGAGCGGGTCACGGTGACGAAGGAAGAGTCCCGGAGGGTAACGGTCACCACCTTCCCCACGTATCCGCCACACCTCACCCTCCTTCCCACCTGTTCGGAAAGGGAAAGCAGCACGGCCTCCGCTTCCTCGCGGGTAGTGATGTCCTGCGGCAAGGTCACCGAATGGCCCATGGACTTGGCCTCATCTGCGGAATGGGGGTCCACCGGAGAATCGTCGATGCCGTTGGCCCACCGGTGAAGGCGAAGCCCCACCACTCCGAAGGCCGCCTGCAGGAATTCTGCGGGAATCCTCGCCAGGTCCCCGATAGTGTTTATGTTCATTTTTTTTAGGTGTTTCGCCATTCTGGGACCCACGCCGTATAGTTCCTCCACCGGCAGGGGCCAGAGCATCTTTTGCACGTCGTCGGGGGTTATGACTGTAATGCCCATAGGTTTTTTCATGTCCGAGGCCATCTTTGAAAGAAGCTTATTGCAGGAGACCCCCACGGAGCAGGGCAGTGAAAGTTCTTCCATCATTGATTTTTGGATTTTTTCCGCTATAGTCAGGGCATCCCCGAAAAGCCCATCGCATCCTTCCACGTCCAGCCAGGCCTCGTCTATGCTGAAGACTTCCACAAGAGGGGTAAACTTTTTTAGGATTTCCATCGCCCAGTGGCTGAATTCTACGTAGAGCCGGTAGTCGGGCTTTAGAAAAACCGCTTTAGGGCACAGCCTCTTTGCCTCCCAGAGGGGCATGGCGGTCCTTACCCCGAACTTCCTCGCCTCATAGGAGGCGGTGAGCACTATGCCGTTTCGCTTTTTGGGGTCCCCGGCGACTATCACGGGCCTTCCCCTGAGCGAGGGGTCTTGCGCCTGGTGGCATGAAGCGTAAAAGGCATTCATGTCCACGTGGAGGATGGTGAGCATAAAACCACCTTCTCGAACGTATGTTTGCATTAATATTATAATGCCTGCCGCGGGCAAAATCAACAAATTCATCAACAACGACCTTGTGAATTTCGTGAGCATCGCCATTTCCAGCGCCCTGTTCGCGAGAATGGTTAAACATTTGAATCCCCCAATGTAACCACCAAAAAACGGCCTGCATATATTGTAGTAGACACCACAATAAGGAGGGTTTGAAAAATGACAGAAGTCAGCGGCGGAGGCTATGGCGGCGGCTACTTCTTTGACCGAAAAGCTTTCCTTGTGTTCCTAATTTTAATACTGCTCCTTTTAGGCGACAACTTCTAAGAACAAGCCGTGCCCAGAGGGCACGGCTTTTATTTTTGGTATTGCTTATCACGACACAGGCTGAAAAAGAGTTTCTATGATAAGAGAGCTTGTGGAAAAAATAAAGCCCGACGGCATCATCCAGTTTTGTCACCTTGGCCGCAAACATCCATGGGCGGGGTCTTTTTTATAAAAAAAGCTTGCTGATAGCCCAATTCAGCGGATGGTCACCGGTATTTTTCACCGGCGCCCTAATGTCTGTCTTATCGGGCCTTGACGCCCTTGTGCTGCTTCGTATGCCGCGGCCTGTACCTCCCGGCGGCGCCAAGGATTAACCGGCATCATCGCTTAGGCTCAAGGTCCATTATCCTGTAAATCGCATCCATGTCCAGGGAGTTTCGCAAAATCTCTGCCCATCTATCGAACTGTTCTTCCTTGAAGTTTACAAAATCCGGTTTTGATTCCGAAGTTTTTAGCCCCTTTCTTTCCGACAGGAATTCTATAAATTTTTTGGTAAACTCGCCCCGGTCGAAAATGCCGTGCAGGTAAGTGCCCCAAATGTTGCCCGTTTTATCAACGGCACCATCCAGTACTTCTTCCCCGTCTTCTTTTCGCCGGATTGCGGCAAAAGTTTCAGAGCCTTCCTTTACGGTCGTGTATCCCATATGTATTTCATAGCCTTCCACTTCCAAGTTTGATAGATGGGCTGCCAGCCCTTTTTTATGTCCCAGCACGCGGCCTTTCGCCTTTCGCGTAACCTTATTTTTCGTAATTTCGGTTTCCACGTCCAAAAGGCCTATTCCTTCGACCTCCTTTATCTCGCTTTCGACCCCGTATGGGTCCCTGATGATTTTCCCGAGCATCTGGAAGCCTCCGCAGATGCCCACAATTACCGCCCCTTTTTGGGCAAGGCTTTTTATCTCCTCATCCCAGCCCCATTCCTTAACTCTTATAAAGTCGCCGATGGTGTTTTTGGTGCCGGGTATTATAACCGCATCAGCATCTCCTATGCTCTTCCCGGGCTTTACGTATTCAATGTATGTATTTTCAAAATTTGAAAGGGGTACGAAATCGGTGAAATTGGAAATGTGGGGCAAAAGCAGAATTTTTATTACCACGCTTTTCGCCTTATTATTCCTCAATCTTACCCTCTTCATCTCATAAGTCGGGTCGTCCTCTTCGTCGATATATGAATAGTCGTAGGGCACGACTCCGAGCACGGGCCTTTTAATCAAATCCTCCAGCAGCTTTATCCCCGGCTCTAGCAGTTTCACATCTCCCCGGAATTTATTTATTATGACACCCTTTACCCTTTCCCTTTCCTTTTCGTCAAGGAGCATCACCGTTCCGTAAAGCGATGCGAACACACCGCCTCTGTCGATGTCCCCCACGATTACGACGGGAGCGTCGGCCATCTCGGCCATGCCCATGTTTACTATGTCGTTTTCCCGCAAGTTTATCTCCGCCGGACTCCCGGCGCCTTCGATAACTATTATTTCGTACTGGCTTTTTAATTCCTCGTAGGCTTCGCGCACCACCTTTTTGAGCTTGGCCTTGAATTCATGATAGTCCATCGCCGACAAATTGCCGTATACCCTGCCTTTCAGGACCACCTGGCAGTTTTTGTCGGAAGTGGGCTTTAAAAGCACCGGGTTCATGAGCACCGACGGTTCGATTCCGCACGCCTCCGCCTGGGTGGCCTGGGCCCTTCCTATCTCCAAACCTTCTCTTGTGATATAAGAATTCAACGCCATGTTCTGGGCTTTAAACGGTGCCACCTTAAAACCGTCCTGTTTCAATATCCGGCAAAGCCCCGTGACTATCCTGCTTTTTCCTACAGAAGATCCTGTCCCCTGAATCATTATGCACTTTGCTCCCAACGGCATCCTCTCCCACTTTCAAAGTCCGCTCGGGTATTATTATATCAAATTCAGACTTTACCGGCTAGTTTTTACATTTTATCTTTATCGTCGTTTGTTTGACATCCTTAGTTACGAAGTGACTTTCATAGCTTCTTTTCTCTTCTTCCAGTCCAAAAAAATCCTGATAGAGTACGGCATCAAATCTTCGTGGGTCTTAAAAAATTCTTCTATATCTCCTTTTTTCAAAGCGACCACATGGCTTAAAGGAACTTCAAAACTCCGGTAACCCACCGGGCTGAAGAGGAATACCTTATGGGGGAAGCGGGAAAACATATTTGGATCAAGCACCCCATTCGGGCTTATTCGGACGAAAGCCACTTCACCCGTCGACCGGTGCACCACCCGGAAGTTATAATTTTCTTCTGTGCTTAGGCTGCTGGGGATTATATAATAGCCTTCCTTTTGAAGGAAAAGAGCAACCACATCTTCCAGCTCCCAATTAGTAAGAAGACCGAATACATCCGCTTTCTCCATAAAATCTTCTTCTACAGCGTAAAATTCCTCTCCGGAGAGTTTGTTGTAGGCAATACGGGAAAATAAGTGGGCTGGAAAGTCATTTATCTTTTGCACTATGTTTCCCGTTCTAAATCCGTGCTCGATGCTTCCCGGCGCATCGCTTCCCACTTTAAACAATTTGCATTTTCTCGCATTCGGCAAGCCTACCTGCAAAAATTCAGGTTCGTCGCGGTAGTGCCATTCGCCTTCTATCCTTCCCAAGTAATAAAACCCCTCGAAATCCTTTAGCCACACCAGGTCATCTTCTTTCATCTGAAAAAGGAACGGGGTAGATGCCCGCACCCAATGGTTATCTTTGACGTAAATCCCTTTTCCCATTTCCCAGTATTCTTCTTTTGAAAGTGGCTTTCCAGGCACGTTCCAGCCTATAGCTACAATTCCCTTTTCAAAACAAAACTTCGCAGGGTCTTTTTCGGTAGCCAAAAAAGGCCTTACATCCACCTGCCATACATTTACTTCTTTCAAAGCTTCATAATTCATCCTTTCCACCTTCCTGTAGCGCTATTTTTTTATTATCTTTACCGCACCGCTTAGCTCCATTAATTCGCTGTTATTCTCACGCAAAACACCTCCAAAAAGTAGTTTCCCGAAAAATTTTCACGCTTATTCCCTTTAAAAGCACATAAAAAATAATAAAATCTATCCCCCTAAGGGATAGATTTTTCTTCATAAAGGAAGATTATTAAATTAAAATGATAAGCAGTGTTTTTGGTATAGACAGGGCATTAAGCTTGTTAGGGTCAGCGGCGGATAGGTTCAAAGTTACTTTATGGATCGGTCGTCGGGACGTGTTCGCTGTGTCTGAAGGTATTTGCAGGGAGCAAATTGCTGGCAGAAATGGGCGCCTCGGAACCATTAGTTCGGGCTGCGGTGAAGACAAAGACCTCTGGCTTTATTCCTACATATTGGACCTCCCATTCTGTCTCCGGTTTTTGGAGGACAACAGCCTTCGCGCACTTGCTCTCAATAGTAAGTTCAACAGACTCCAATAGCTCTTTTGGGTCAGGACACGTACCAATGTTGTAGAGGTTTACCGTTACATTCACAGTCTCATCTGAATTATTCAAAACCTTAGCAATTATGCTGTTTGCCCCGCTGTCGGCAACTACCGGGCCAGTAGTCAATACATTGGTAATAGGTGGAATTATACGGTCTAGCTTTTCCTCGATTTCCTTTATCTCTCTTTTTATTTCTTCAAGCCCAAACTCGGGACTGTCGAGTTTTCCTTCTATATCTTTAATTTCTTCTTTTATTTCAGCCAATCCAAATTCCGGGCTGTCCAGCTTACACTCTATATCCTGAATCTCTTTTTTTATCTCCTCCAAACCAGTATCGGGATTATCCAATTTTTCTTCAATTTCTTTTATTTCTCTTTTTATCTCTGCAAGGCCGCTGTCGGGATTGTCGAGTTTTTCTTCTATATCTTTAATTTCCTCTTTTATCTCGGCCAATCCGAATTTGGGGCTGTCTAGCTTACACTCTATCTCGCGTATCTCTTTTTTTATCTCTTCTAATCCTGCTTCAGGATCATCCAGCTTTTTTTCAATTTCCCTTATCTCTTTCTTTATTTCTTTTAAGCCGAATTTTTTGTTTAGAAGCATTTTTAATATGATAAGTTCCCCAAGTTCAATTTTTTTGTCGAACATAGATAATCCTTCATCAATTTCGACCTTATCCCCCAATTCCTCGAGTTTACTTATATATTCATCAACGGTCATTTGTTTCACTCCTTTTGATTTATTTAATGATATTTTTCTATTAGTAGTATATAAAGCGGGCATTTAAAATGTGATTTTTTTTATTCTTTGACCTTTATTGATATTCCACGTTTTTTGGTGTATAATACATAATAGGAAAAAGCGAATACGGGGGCGTTTGGTCTCGACGGGGGCAGCGGAGATAAAAGCTGCAGGCCGAGCTTTCCGACTCGTAAATCCGGAAGCACAAATAAGTGCCAACGAAGAACTCGCTCTTGCTGCTTAATTAAACAGCAGCACGCCCTTCCCGGCTTGCCCGGTTGCCGGAAAAGGGTGTCATAGCTCCGGGCTCTTCTTTCGCTGTTAGCTTTGGCAGCGAGAGAGAAACAAACAAAGCTGGCCGGTTTTCAATCCTGCCCTCGGGAGTGAAGCCGGCGAGATTTAAAACGAGGGATAAGCCTGTAGAGGCTTTTATCGACGCGCCTTCGGACAGGGGTTCGATTCCCCTCGCCTCCACCAACCTTACCCCTTTCCGTTTCGAATTTCATATCCACTTTCAAGGATAAATCTATCCTGTCGGGATAGATTATTATTTTATCAACAAAAGTTTCTATTATTTTTCTTTTGGCTTTAGGGTCTTCGCTTAAGAGGCTTCTCTACAGTACTTTAAATAGTTTATTATTTTTTCGCTATCCAGTCAGCTATATTCAGTTGCCTTTAGTTCGGCCACTCTATTTTCACATTGGAGCATTTCTTCTTTGTAGGTTTTCATCCACATGGATATTAATTCTTTATCGCCAAAGCCTTCCTCTATAGCATCAATAAGACGCTCTATTTTTGATGACAGATCTTTTCTTTTTTGCTCAAGGTAATTAATTTCTTCGTTTTTCTCAATTCCACGGATAATTTACAGTTTTTCTTTCAAATGCAGGATAAGGTGCACGGCACACGACACGGACACACAACAGGCAGAGCCTGTTGGTTTCTGTGATTATAAGCGCTGCACTTTGCGCAGTTTTTTAGATATTTAAACATCAAAAAAGCGGTGCAAGGTTGGTTTATATATTGATGTTATTTTATTCGTACGCAACGCCATTAAGCGGTTTACCAGAAAGGAGGTATATTTTTGAAGAAATTAACAGTTTATCTTTCAGAAAATACCTACGATATCCTAAACAATCTATCTTCTAAAAGAAAAGAATCCATGTCATTAATCGCAAGAAATATTCTCGAAAAAGGATTAACTGAAGAATCGGCAAGAGACGGAATAGACGTAATCGCAGATCATTGGTCCGAGGTTCTGACATAAATGACCCTGCATCGAGTACCTCTCGGGCTCCATGCAGGGCCGAAATCTTGGGCGCCTCCGCTTTCGGGCTTACGCCCTGGCGGAAGTGCCCTCTTACAAAAGCGGTATAAAAAATAACAACAACCCCGGCCTCCGGCCGGGTATTAATTCGCCTCACGGCCTTTGCCATTATAACATCCCGGCTAGGCTCCGGCAAGGGGCAAGGCTCCGCTGCGCTTCGCCGCGGTGAGCATAAACGGCCTCCGCCCCGTCCCTCGCGGGTCCGGGTCCCCTCCAATTATCCCTCCCCGCGCCCCTTGCCTCCGCCCGGCCGGGACCTTCTTTGGTAGCCAAGCCGTGAGGTGGCTCCCGGCAGGGACGGGGATCGACAGTGCCGGGCAATGAAAGGAGGTGAAAACAAAAAAGCCGGTGTTGTCCGGCTCTGAAAAACTTTGGTATAATTAAAATTGTTAAGGCAAGTGGCAAATACCCCCTCCCTTGTTCGAGAGGCCGAAGGGTTCGAAGCCTGACGGCCTCGCTTGGGGGTGCCGGTGTTTGGCGGTGTGGAATCTCACACCGCAAGGGAGGGGGTGATGCATATGATACGAGTAGTAAACGCTATACTATCGCTACTAGGGTTAGAGTTAGAAATCGAGGTCAAAATCCGCATAAAGAAAAAGTAGCTTAAAAAGCTACTTAACAAATTAAATCCGTCCTAACATTTTCCACACTTGCCTCATCGGCACCTCGCTTATATTATACCTCTTTTAATTCATATTTATCAATAGTTTTTTGATTGTGACGGAAAGAGGTATAATCAGGCACGGTTCGCCTCCACCAGAGGTGAAATTAAAGAAAATACGGCAGGATAATCAAGTGTTCAAGGATTTATTATCTGCCAGCGAGAGCAGTATAGTTTTTGGCACAATGATGTTGATAAGGAGTTATGGTGATAATGGATAGGCAGGGCGATATACTATTCTTTTCAGTACTTTGACTTCCAATAAAAAAGCCCCGTTGAGTTGCTTAGGTAGTCTTTAGCGGAATCGTGACGAGTAACTTCCTTAAAAAGAGAAAAAAGAGAGCAAGAGAAGTCCGTTCAGGACTTCTCTTTTTTTATATGGTAGGAAATGACGATTCAAAACAGCTCTTTTTTAAAGGTGTGTTTGGGGCTTCAGAGAAGCTGTGGTCGATTTCCCGGAGTTTATCGTAATCCCGTTTTCTATCCACCCGGTGCTTATGGCATTTACCCTTATGTATTCTTCATTATTATATTCTCAAGTATATCCGCCACATCCTCACAGGCGTCGCAGCATTTTTCCAGATAGTGGTATGTCATGTCCCAGCCCAAGAGCTCCTTGCAATTATCGCAGTGGACGTATATATTCCTGGTGGCTTCCGTATAAAGGGCATCTCCTTCCTCTTCCAGCTTATTCACTTCCACAATGAGCCGGTGAAGTTTTTCCGACTTCCTGAAGTTGGGGAATTCTTCGAAAGCCTCTTTCAGCAAATGACAAGCCCTCACCACTACCTTTACCATCATTATGGCGTATTCTTTTATCTCCTGAATGTTGTACATATAGATTCTAATCAGAACATCCTCTATCATGTCCGTCAGGGTATCTATGGCATTTGCAAGGGCCATGATATCTTCTCGCTCGATAGGGGTTATGAATTCGCGGGCGAGTTTTTTTATCATTTTATGCCTCAATTCGTCCGCGCTGTGTTCGATAAGGTGCATTTCCTTGATTTTAGCCCGCACATTTTGCCTTTTGAAATTGCTCATGACGCTGTTTAGTAATTCAGCAGCTTTTAATGAGTAATCTATCATTTCTACAAAAGTCTCGTAATAATAGTTCACGTTTTTCTTGCGCTTCATGACCTTTCCCTTTCCATATTTTTTAAAAAACTTTCATAAACGCAAGAGCCATCAAAAAGCTTATCAGTCCGCAGCCGGGAAACGTCAAAACCCAGGCGAGGAACATTTCCTTTACTATCCCCCAGTTTACGGCGGATATGCGCTTTGCGGCCCCCACGCCCATTATGGCGGTCGTCTTGGTGTGGGTCGTGCTGACCGGAAGTCCGAACACTGAGGCTATGAAAAGACATATAACGCCTGCCAAATCTGCGGAAAAACCCTGGTACGTTTCCAGCTTCACCATGTCTAACCCGATGGATTTAATAATCCGCATGCCGCCGAGCGACGTGCCAAGAGCAATTACCAAAGAGCACAAGACAATGAGCCATAAGGGGATGACGAATTTAGTGACAGAAGCCTGTCCTTGGGCAAGAAATATTCCCAGCATGAAAACGCCCATGAATTTTTGTCCGTCCTGGGCGCCGTGCATAAATGCCATCCCCGCCGCACTTATTATCTGCGCAAACCTTAAAGGCGTATACAATTTTCTCCTGTTAAAACCTCTCAGTACAATCTCGGTGGTTTTTACCGTTGCCCACCCTGTGAAGAAACCCAAAAACAGGGAAAGTCCAAGGCCGTATATGACCTTTATCCATTCGGCTGGATTAATGCCTCCTATCCCACCTTGAAGAGCTATGGCAGCCCCGCTTACTCCGGCTATGAGGGCATGGCTCTCGCTGGTCGGTATGCCGAACCACCACGCCGCGGTGGCCCAGAGCACAATGGCAAAAAGTGCTGCGCAAAGCGCCACGAGGGCATTGCGGGCATCTGCCCCGAAATCCACCATGTTGTAAATGGTCTCGGCGACCATGGGATTCATGATGGTCATGACGAACCCGCCGATGAAATTGAACACGGCAGCCATGACTATAGCCGCTCTAGGGCTTATCGAACGGGTCGATATACAGGTTGCGATGGCATTTGTCGCATCGGTCCATCCGTTTACGAAAATGACCCCCATCATCAGGAGCACGGTTATCATCAAAGCCTTATTCGAAAGCACATGACCTAAAAAATCGGAGAAAGCTACAGACATTGCCCATCCTCTTTCCCTAGATCATTATTTCATTATATAATTTCCCTCAGTATGATACCATAAGCTGTACAACATTTCTACCCAATGTTCATGCAATTTTTTTGTCTTGCTTCAGAGGTATTTCTAATGTCGAAATTGTTCTAAAATATACTGCTGGAACATCGGTTCTACGAAAACGTAACTCCCCCGAGCTGTTTTTTCTATAACTGCCCTGCCAAGCAGGAGGTCAATGGCCCGTTTGACTTTATCGGGATAAATCCCTTCCTCGTAGGCATTTTCACCCAGCGCATGCCGGTATAGGACCCTGCGCACCTGGGGACGTACACTTAAATCATCCAGCATTTCATCGAAGATGTGAGAAAGAGCCAGCGTAGCCCGTTCATACCCCAGGTGCACGAGGTCATGGGTAATGACATCATTTCCCGTTTCCAAAATCGAAAAATTTGAAATTACCGGTCCAAAAACTCTTGACTAAAATCGGTGATTTTTATATACTAATAATAGTAATTATTACTTTTTTTTTATTGAAAGGGGGTAAAGTGTGGCAATAGATGTTGAAGGCTTGATCAATGAAGTTTCAAGATGCTGTCTGGGAGAGACTGAATGCGGAAAATGCGACTGGGATAATTGCTTAATTGCATATTGCAAAAAAATCCTCACAACTTCTTTGAAAGAAAGAACCGAATTTATAGATGGCGGAATTGAAAATTTGCCTTATTACGATACAAAGATTTACGATGAGATAGAGGCAGCAAGTGCCGTGGGATATTTGCTCAATCAGTGCAGGAACTGCAACCTTTACCACGACGAAAATTGCATAATCAATATAATAAGAAGCGCATTAGAGATTATACTGCTAGGGGAACCTCAGGAATACAAGGGTAGCGTCTTTGTCTATCTGAACGACATAAAAAAGGTAAATGAAAAGATAGCAGATAAGATTTTTGAAGCATATCACCGGAGGAAAAACGATAATAAATGATTTAAAATAAATTGTACAAGGAGGCGTTTAATGGTGGTAAGGAGAAATTTAACGGTGGAAAATCTCATAGGTGAAACCAAAGGAACTGAGCTTGAAGGTGTGGTAAGGCAAAACTTCATGGGAGAGACAAAAGAAGCGGGCATTTACCTTGCAATGGCTCGGCTGGCCCAGCGCCAGGGATATCCCGAAATCGCCGAAGTTTTAAAAACCATCGCCTGGGAAGAAGCCGAACACGCGGCAAGATTTGCAGAGCTAAATGGCATGATTCACGAGGACCTTTTTGAAAACATACGGGAGATGCTCGAAGGGGAAACAAGCGCCAACGAAGGAAAAAAGCAAGCAGCCGACAAAGCTGCTGCACTGGGGCTTGATTCTGCCAGGGATTACTTCAATGAATCGGCCAAGGACGAAGCAAGGCACGCGAGGATGCTCGAAGGAATCTTGCTCAGATACGCGAAATGACGGGGATTTCCCCGTCATTTTCGTTATTTCGTTACTATCTTTATTACATATTTTGCGCGATAAGGCTTCCCATTTCTTTCGTCCCCACTATCTTGGCGCCAGGTGTTGCAATGTCGGAAGTCCTGTATCCTTGGTCTAATACTTTGCTTACCGCGTTTTCTACTGCCTGGGCTTCCTCTTCCAGGTAAAAACTATAGCGTAGCATCATTGCGGCGCTTAATATAGTAGCAATGGGGTTTGCCTTGTCCTGACCCGCAATGTCAGGTGCAGACCCATGGACGGGTTCATAAAGCCCCAGCCTTCCTTCTCCCAGACTTGCAGAAGGGAGCATTCCCAAAGACCCCGTAAGCATGGCCGCCTCATCGCTCAGGATATCACCGAACATATTGGTGGTAAGTATTACGTCGAACTGATGTGGGTTTTTTATAAGCTGCATGGCGGCATTGTCGACATACATAAGATTTAGCTCCACATCATTATACTGCTCTCCTACCTTCGATACTACCTCCCGCCATAGCCTGGAGCTTTCCAAAACGTTTGCCTTGTCTACCGATGTAACCTTTCGGCGGCGCCCTCTTGCAATTCTAAATGCCAGATGAGCCACGCGCTCAACCTCATAAGTGGTATAGACGGCCGTATCCCAAGCTTTCTCGCCGCCGGGGATTTTAGCCCTTCCTTTTTCTCCAAAGTAGATATCGCCCGTAAGTTCCCGCACCACCAGTATATCGATGCCTTCTCCTAGCGCTTCTTCCTTTAAAGTGGAGTTCGATTTAAGCTGGGGAAACACCTTAGCAGGCCTCAAGTTTGCAAACAGGTTCAGTCCTTTGCGTATTCCCAAAAGCCCCGCTTCCGGCCTCAGGTGCCCCGGCAGGTTGTCCCATTTGGGACCCCCTACCGCTCCCAAAAGCACCGCATCGCTTTTCAGACATATCTCCATAGTCTCGTCAGGTAACGGCACTCCCTTTACATCCAGGGCTGCTCCACCCAGGAGTGCTTCCTGAAATTCAAACCGGTGGCCAAATTTTTGTGCCACTGCCTCGAGCACCACTATGGCCTGACCGACCACCTCAGGTCCTATGCCATCACCTGGTATTACGGCAATTTTCATTCTATACCTCCATCCTTTCCCTTACGTATTCAACCAGGCCGCCCAGCTTTATGAGCTCCTGCATGAACGGCGGGAATGGGGAGGCTTTATAAACCTTTCCTGTAGTTAAATTTGTAATCTCACCAGTCGCCAGGTCTACAGCCACCTGGTCGCCGTCTTTTATGTCCCTGGCAGCTTCAGGGCACTCTACTATGGGCAATCCTATGTTGATGGCATTGCGGAAAAAAATGCGCGCAAAAGTCTCGGCTATGACACAGCTTATACCCGAAGCCTTGATTGCAATAGGAGCATGTTCTCTAGATGAACCACACCCAAAATTGACGCCTGCAACTATTATATCTCCGGGCCGTACTTTATTTTTAAACTCCGGGTCCAAATCTTCCATGCAGTGCACAGCCAGCTCTTTAGGGTCTGTCGTATTTAAATAACGGGCCGGGATAATTACATCGGTATCCACATTATTGCCGTATTTAATAGCTCTCCCTTTTATCATTTCATAACCTCCTCGGGGGAAGAAATCTTTCCTGTAATAGCCGAAGCAGCCGCTACAGCCGGGCTTGCGATATAAACCTCGCTCTCTACGTGCCCCATTCTGCCTACAAAATTCCTGTTGGTTGTAGCCACCGCTCTTTCGCCTTTCGCCAGTATACCCATATGCCCGCCCAAGCATGGGCCACAGGTAGGAGTGCTAACGACAGCACCAGCCTCAATGAATATCTCTAACAGTCCTTCTTTCATAGCTTCAAGGTATATCTTCTGGGTTGCAGGAATAACTATCGCGCGCACACGGGGATGCACCTTATGCCCTTTCATGATCTGGGCTGCAACCCTGAGGTCGCTAAGCCTTCCGTTGGTACATGACCCTATTACGACCTGGTCTATGGGTATATCGCTTATTTCATCAAATGTCCTGATATTGGACGGAAGATGGGGGAAAGCCACGGTAAGTGGGATGTTAGACAGGTCTATTTCGAGCACTTTCGAATATGCCGCATCCTCATCAGCCTTGTATATCTTAAAATCTCTTTTAGAATGTACTTTTACGTATTCCAGCGTCTTTTCATCAACATCGAATATTCCGTTTTTGGCGCCAGCCTCTATGGCCATATTGGCGATTGTGAATCTATCATCCATTGAAAGGGAGGCTAAGCCTTCCCCGGTAAACTCCATGGACTTATACAAGGCACCATCCACGCCAATCATTCCGATAATCTGAAGTATTACATCTTTTCCGCTTACCCACTTTTTCAATTGGCCTTTTAGCACAAATTTTATGGCTTCAGGCACCTTAAACCATGCCTGCCCGGTAGCCATGGCAGCAGCCATATCAGTGCTACCTACGCCGGTAGAAAATGCACCTAAGGCTCCATAGGTACAGGTATGCGAATCAGCGCCGATTACCAAATCGCCGGGTACCACCAAACCTTTCTCGGGTATAAGCGCGTGCTCTATCCCCATCTGACCAACTTCAAAATAGTTTTCTATACCCATCTCGTACGCAAACTCGCGGACAATTTTGCACTGCTCGGCCGATTTGATATCTTTGTTAGGAGTAAAGTGGTCGGGTACCAGCGCTATCTTTTTTCTATCAAAAACCTTGCTTGCTCCCATCCGCCTGAATTCCTGTATGGCTACGGGGGCAGTTACATCATTTCCCAGAACCAAGTCCACATTTGCCATTATTAGCTGTCCTGGCTCAACTTTATCCAAACCCGCATGAGCAGCCAGTATCTTTTGAGTCAAAGTCATCCCATGCATTTCAGCTCCTTTCTACATTCCCATCTCGTTAAAAAGAAAATACTCAATGGAGTCTATTAGAGCATTAAAGCTTGCCTCAATTATGTTTGTAGATACACCTACCGTACCCCACACCCTTTCTCCATCGGTGGATTCAATGTGAACCCTGACTTTAGCTGCGGTGGCCTTTGAAGTGTCAAGCACCCGAACTTTGTAATCAGTAAGACGCATCTTTTTGAGTTGAGGATAGAAAACCTCCAAAGCCTTTCTCAAGGCTTTGTCAAGGGCATTTACCGGGCCATCTCCTTCGGCAGCCGTTACTTCTTCTACTTTATTTACTTCTACCTTGATGACGGCCAATGCGCTGTAATCCGCCTGCCACGGCTCTTCGCAAAGAACCCGGAAACTTTTTACCTCAAAAAATTTGTGGTCCTTTCCCAAGGCCTTTCTCACCATAAGCTCAAAAGAGCTTTCGGCACCTTCGAACTGATAGCCTTCATGCTCCAGGCGTTTTAAATTATCTATCAACTGCTGCACCTCGGGCGAATCCTTTGTGACCCAAGGTGCAACTTTTTGAATTTTACCGAGTACAGTGCTCCTGCCCGCGACCTCGGACATAAGTATTCGCCTTTGATTGCCTACCGACTCCGGCGGTATATGTTCAAAGGTAGCGGGATTCTTTAAAATGGCGTCAATGTGCATTCCGCCTTTGTGAGCAAATGCACAGTTGCCAACATAAGGGGCGCGCTCATTTGGCGCCAGGTTAGCCACTTCGCTTATATAGCGAGAAACACGGGTCAATTCACTTATACTTTGCTGCGGAACACAGTAATAATTGCGTTTTAGTTGTAAATTGGGAATGATCGTGCATAAATTAGCATTTCCACACCGTTCGCCGTACCCGTTAAATGTTCCTTGCACCTGCACAACTCCTTGTTCTACTGCAACGATGGAATTGGCGACGGCCATACCACCATCGTTGTGGCAGTGTATACCTATAGGAATTACCGAAAATTTTTCCACCACAACCTTGACTATCTCAGCGATTTCAGAAGGGAACGAGCCGCCATTGGTATCACATAATACGAGCCAGTCTGCCCCAGCTTGCCAAGCAGTCTCAAGGGCCTTTAATGCATATTCTCTGTTGGCTTTATAACCATCAAAAAAGTGTTCAGCATCAAATACCACTTCTTTGCCATGCTTTTTCATATAAGCAATAGAATCGTATATCATTCTCAGATTTTCGTCCAGCGTAGTCCTGATTACTTCAGTGACATGAAAGTCCCAACTTTTGCCAAAGATGGCAACCACGGAGGTTTCACTTCTCAAGAGAGCAGTTAAGTTTGCGTCTTCATCTGGCTTTATGCAAGGTCTTCGAGTGCTTCCGAATGCGACCAATTTAGCATTCTTAAACTTTGTATCCTTTACCTTTTCAAAAAATTCAACATCCTTGGGATTTGAACCAGGGTTTCCTGCCTCAATGTAGTCTATACCGAATTCATCTAATTTTTTTGCAATTTTCAGCTTGTCACTTACGGAAAAAGAAACTCCTTCAGCCTGAGCTCCATCTCTCAAAGTAGAATCGTAGATGTATATTTTCTTGCCATTTACATAATTCCCATTTTACTACCAACCCCTTGTTGTTAATTTTTTATGATTTCTATTTTAATATCAACCGAGCTTTATTGCAATAATAAAGTAAATTAAAAAAGTAAGCTCACCAATTCCTCCACACTAATTCCCGCAAAATAATCGCCTATATTAATTTTTGAAAGGGCCTTTTTTATTTCCCCTTCCTCGTGCCTTACACCGGATAAAAGCATTTCCACTTCGGAGACATCGCGTCTGCCGAAAAAGTCGCCGTAAAATTTTATATCTTCTATTCTGCCTTTTTCCACATTCATGTTAACTTCAACGGTGCCTGCGGAAAACCTCCTTTCGTTCTTGAACTTGTACTTGGGCGATTCACCGAAATTCCACTCCCATGTGCCGTATTTTTCTTCGACCAGCTTTTCTATTTTTTTAATGTCTTCCGGGGTAAACTCGTACACCTTTCCTTCTTTGGTGCCTTTTACGTGGTCCATGATGAGGTCTATAAATTCTTCTATTGAAAGGGGCTTTTTCAAGTGCTCGCTTATGTTGGTCACCCTTTTTTCCACCGATTTTACGGCCTTGTCCTCAAATTTCAAACTTTTCGGCTTCAAGGCTGACGAAAGGTCTTTTATGCTTGCAGAAAACAGCAGCGTCCCGTGGTGCAAAATCCTGTTTTTGTAGCAGTACTGGGCATTTCCCGAAATTTTCTTGCCGTCTATCGTTATATCGTTCCTTCCTGAAAACTCCGCATTAACCGAGAGATTTTTCAGCACCTCTATGATGGGTTCCGTGAACTTTTTAAAGTCGGCGAAGTTCGATATATCTTCGTTGACGATAAAGGTGAAATTCAAATTCCCCAGGTCGTGAAAAACTGCACCTCCCCCGGAAAGCCTCCGCACTACCGGTATGTTGTTCTTTTTCACGTAATCCAAGTCTATTTCAGCAAGGGCGTTTTGATTTTTCCCGATGATGACCGAAGGCCCGTTTCGCCAGAGCATGAAAATTTCTTCCTCAAACTCTTTCAAAAGATATTCCTCCGCCGCCAGGTTAAAATAAGGGTTGGTGCTTTTGTTGTAAATGTAAAGCATTTTTTCACCTTCCTCGATGACCTCCCGGTTTACTCCTGCGGCAAAGCTCTCTTGCTTTCTTTTATCCACCTTGCCGCCTTTCTCATGCGCCTTGCGGTCTCTTCCCGGCCCAGGAGCTCAATTATGTCGAATAGTCCTGGCCCCACGGTCCTTCCGGTTATGGCAAGGCGTGTCGGGTGGATGAGCTCCGCCGCCTTCACCCCCATCGCATCGGCGAGGCTCCTGAAGGCAATCTCTGCCTGCTGTTTGTCAAATCGCTCCAGCTCTTCAAGGGCTTCGGCGCCTTTCAAAAGAAGCTCGGCGGCGTTTTCTTTTGCAAAATGCTTTCTTACACCCTTTTCCTCGTATTCATTCACATCCCTTAGGAAGAAGGCTATGGAGTCGGCAAGCTCGTCCAAAGTTTTCGCCCTGTCTCTGGAAATTTCCACCGCCTTTTTGATGTATTCGTAACGCTGTCTGGATTCTTCCTCCGAGATAATGCCCTTTTTGACCAGGAATGGAATCGCCTCGGAGGTTATGTAATCCAGGTCGAGCTCCCGCAAATAGTGGCTGTTGAGCCAAGTTAGCTTTTTTACGTCGTATATGGCAGCAGTCTTGTTTACCCTCTCCAAGGTAAACTCCTTTATGGCCTTTTCTACGCTAAGGATTTCTTCGCCGTCCGGTGGGGACCACCCGAGCAGCGTGAGGTAGTTTATGATGGCCTGGGGTAGGTAACCCTGGTCGCGGAACTCCTCGACCGAGGTAGCACCGTGGCGCTTGCTCAACTTGCTCCGGTCCGGCGCAAGTATCATAGGGACATGGGCAAACTCGGGAATGTCGTATCCTAACGCTTTATATACCTGTATTTGCTTAGGCGTGTTGGAAAGGTGCTCCTCCGCCCTTATAACGTGGGTAATCCCCATGGCATGGTCGTCCACTACGCAGGCGAAATTGTATGTCGGCATGCCGTTGGATTTCATTATGATGAAGTCGTCCAGCACCGAATTTTCAAAGACGACAGTCCCGCGGATGATATCCTCCACGATGGTCTTGCCTTCCTGAGGCACTTTCAGCCTTATTACGGGCTTTCTGCCCTCGGCCTCGTATTTTTTCCTTTCCTCCTCGCTCAGGTCCCTGCAAATCCCCTCGTACCTCGGGGCTTTCCCGGCCTTCAGCATGGCCTCCCTGCGGGATGCAAGTTCTTCCGGCGTGCAGTAACAGTAGTAGGCCTTACCTTCCTCAAGAAGCCTTTCAGCCTCTTTCCTGTAAAGCTCAAGGCGCTGGGACTGAAAATAAGGACCGTAATCTCCGCCCTTGTCGGGGCCTTCATCCCAGTCGAGGCCCAGCCACTTCATGGACCTTATAATCTGGGCCACCGACTCTTCCTTGGAGCGTTCGGTGTCGGTGTCCTCTATCCTCAAGATGAAAGTCCCACCGTTGTGGCGGGCAAAGAGCAGGTTGAAAAGAGCAGTCCTTGCGCCTCCTATGTGAAGGCTTCCCGTAGGACTAGGCGCAAATCTTACCCTGACATTTTTCGTCATTTAAAACACTCCCAATTCCTTTTTTGTAGTCATTATAACATATTTTCCGGGCGTTATTCATCTTTTTCGTTCAGTAATGCAAGCATATCGTTATACACCTTGAGGACCGGGATATTGAAATTGCGCGATATTTGACGCACATCCTCGAACTCCGGCGCAATTCGCACTAGCTTGCCGCCTTTTTTAAGCACCTTCACCCTCACAGCTCCCCACGGCGTTTCTTTTTTCTCAATCGTTCTTTCCAGTTTGTATCTGTCAGTTTCATAATACCTTACGCCTATTGTGGTGGTTTCCATCAGGAGTGCGTCGGCAATTTGTTTCTTTTTGTCAAAGGGCACTATGCAGGAAAGTTTCACCGCCGGCCGGCTTTTTTTCATTATAATCGGAGTGATAAAAACATCGAGTGCCCCCTTATTGAAAAGGCTTTCCATGACCTCATCGTAAAGCTCGGGATTCATATCGTCTATGTTGGCTTCCATTACCAGCACCCGGTCCTTTTCGAGGTTTTCGCCCTCGACCTCCATGAGTACCGCCCGGAGCACGTTAGGGCTTTTTCGGTCTTTTTTCCCGAGGCCGTAGCCTACTTTCTCCGGGATTCCCTCTGGCATAGGCCCGAACCTGCTCACAAAAACGGACAAAAGCAAGGCACCGGTAGGGGTGGTGAGCTCTCCCCTTTCGCCTTCGGAGTACACCGGAACACTTTTCAAAAGCTCCAAAGTCGCCGGGGCCGGCACCGGCAGCACCCCGTGGGCGCACTCGACAGTGCCGCTTCCCACGTTCACCGGAGATGAAACCACCAGGTCCGGCTTTAACATATCCATCAAGATGCAACTTCCAACGATGTCAACGATGGAATCAACAGCGCCGACTTCGTGAAAATGGATTTCCTCCGGAGCTTTGCCGTGAATTTTGCCCTCCGCCCGGGCAAGTTTAAAGAAGGCCTCCTTGCTCATTTTTTTGACTTCGGGCTTCAGCGCGCTTTTATCTATAATGTCGTATATTTCCTTCAAACCCCTGTGCGGGTGGTGTTCGGAGGACTTTATGTAAACATCGGTGCCCGCGATGCCCTTTTTCAATGCTTTTTTAATTTCTATATCGTATCCGGAAAGCGGAAGCTTTTTCAATTCTTCAACAAACTTCCTTTCATCTATCCCCAGGTCCAAAAGGGCCCCTAAAAACATGTCGCCGCTTATCCCGGAAAAGCAATCAAGGTAAAGAAGTTTCATCTTCCCTTCCCCCTAACCGGTTTATCTGATGGGCGGCAAGACCCGCACCAAATCCGTTGTCGATGTTCACCACTGTGATGCCGCCGGCGCAACTGTTAAGCATTGTAAGCAGGGCCGAAAGGCCTGAAAAATTGGCGCCGTATCCGACGCTGGTGGGCACCGCTATAACGGGTTTGTCCACAAGCCCCCCCACCACGCTGGCAAGGGCCCCCTCCATCCCAGCCACCACCACGATCACCCGGGCTTTTTCCAAAACTTCCATGTTCATGAAAAGCCGGTGTATCCCGGCTACGCCCACGTCGTAGAGCCTTTCCACTCTGTTCCCCAGAAGCTCTGCAGTCACCGCCGCTTCTTCCGCCACGGGGATGTCAGAAGTCCCGGCGGATACCACGGCGATGAGGCCTTTGTTTTTCGGCCCTGGCTCTTTTATCACCGCAAATATCCGGGCATCGGGGTAATACACCGCTTCGGGAATCGCTTTTTTCACTTCTTCAAAAATTTCTAAGCTCGCCCTTGTGCCCATTATATTCGTGCCCTTTTGCATCATCCGCTCCGCAATTCTCACCACCTGCTTCGGGGTCTTGCCCTGGCAGAAGATGACTTCGGGCACTCCCTTTCTTAAAGCCCTGTGGTGGTCCACTTTTGCAAATCCCAGGTCTTCGTAAGGTAAATATTTTAAAAGGTTCATGACCTCGTCAACGGAAAGCTCGCCTTTTTGGAGTTTTAAAAGAATCTCTTTTAGCTTTTCCAAAGCGCTTTCTCCTCCTCTTTAAGCCCTTCGTTCATGCTTCCTGTCCTGTATCCGGTAAGGTCCAGGGAAACGTAGACAAAGCCAAGCTTTTTGAATTCGGCCACTACCTTTTCCCTCAAGCTTTTTTCAAAGAACCTTTCTATCTCTTCCGAGGAGACTTCAATTCTTGCTAGGTCCCCATGGCTCCTCACCCTGTATTGAACGAACCCTAGCTCGCTCAGCAGGTCTTCTGCCCTCCCAACCCGGTTCAATTTTTCCTCGGTTATCCTTTCTCCGTATGGAAAGCGGGATGCCAGGCACGCAAACGAGGGTTTGTTCCACGTGGGAAGTCCCATTTTTTGGGATAGTGTTCTGATTTCAGCTTTCGTAAGCCCCGCTTCCTTCAGCGGGCTTTTTACCCCTAGTTCGTCTTTGGCCTTCATTCCAGGCCTGAAGTCTCCGGCATCGTCGGCGTTAGAGCCGTCCAGGACGAAGTTAAACCCCCTCTCGCTGGCTATTTTGACGAGCTGACCGAAAAGTTCCTTTTTGCAGTAATAGCACCGCTCCGGCGGATTTTCCGAAAAGCCGGGCACCTCGAGTTCTTCCGAGACTATAATCTCGTGGTTTGCCCCGAAACTTTTTGCGAGTTCCTTTGCTTCTTCCAATTCCCTTGCGGGATAGGTGCTCGAGCGGGCGGTCACCGCCAGCACGTTCTCTTTTCCGAGCACGTCCAAACATACTTTCAAAAGGAAGGTGCTGTCTACCCCTCCCGAAAAAGCAACTATTACCCTGCCGAGATTTTTTATCATGTCTTTTAATTTTTCAAGTTTTTCCATTTCTTTCAACGCTTAACCCCCCACGTCAAAGATTTGACTTTTTTCAAATTCCTCGCATATCCTCTCCGAAAGATAGCTATATCTCATCAAAGCCCTGCTGTTCCTCACTGCTAAAGCGAGGGCTTGCTTTGAACCCACCAGCACCATTAGCTTTTTGGCCCTGGTAATGGCCGTGTAAAGCAAATTTCGCTGGAGCATGACGAAATGTTGGATAACGAGGGGCATGACCACGACGGGGAATTCACTGCCCTGGCTCTTGTGGACGGAAAGGGCATAGGAAAGCGCAAGCTCTTCCAGTTCATCCCCTGCATAAACCACTATCCGTTCCCCTTGAGCATCGGGGAAGGAAACCAGCACCTTTTCGTCGTCATCTATCTTGATAATCCGCCCAAGGTCGCCATTGAAGACTTCCTTTTCGTAATTGTTCTTAATCTGCATCACCCGGTCCCCAACCCGAAAGGTAAGGGAGCGAAAAGAAATCTCCCTTTTTTCGGGCGAAGGTGGGTTTAATCTTTCCTGGAGCCTGAGGTTTAGCGTAAGGACACCGACGGCGGTCTTCTTCATGGGCGTTATCACCTGAATATCTTCCATGGGATTAAAGCCGCCGTAACCCGGCAGTCGCGAGCACACCAGTTCCACCACCTTATCCAGGGTTTCCTCCGGCTCTGCCGCCTGCTCAAAATAAAAGTCCCTGCCCTTTACGTTCAGGTACGGAAAAAGTCCTTTGTTTACCCTGTGGGCGTTTACCACTATCATGCTCTCCCTGGCCTGACGGAAAATTTCGTCCAGCATCACCACCGGGATGCGGCTGCTTTTTATTATCTCCTTCAAGACGCTGCCCGGCCCAACTGAAGGGAGCTGGTCCTTGTCTCCGACCAGAATCAATTTTGCAAAAGGCTTCAAGGCCGAAAGCAAGTGGTGCATCAAAATTATATCCACCATGGAAGTCTCGTCGATTATCACCACGTCTTCATCGATGGGATTTTCCCGGTTCTTTCCGAACACCATGCCGCCTTCCCCGGAAACCTTATATTCCAGGAGGCGGTGGATGGTCTTAGCTTCCATCCCCGTTGCCTCTGCCATGCGCTTTGCAGCCCTGCCGGTAGGGGCTGCCAGAGCAACTTTCAGTCTGTGTCTTTTAAAAAATTCGATGAGACATTTTATGAGGGTTGTCTTGCCCGTGCCGGGCCCGCCGGTGATGACCAAAACCCCGGAAGAAGCCGCTTTTTCTATGGCTTCCCTTTGCTTTGGAGCAAGCTTTATATTGCTGCGCTTTTCTATTTCGTTTATTTCTTCCACAGTTATCTCAAGAGGCTTTACTTGTCCGAAACCTGCAAGAAGGTATAGCTTCCTCGCCACAGACTTTTCCGAGACGTAAAAGGCCGAAAGATATATTTTTTTATCTTTTTCTTCCCCATCGATCACGATATCTCCCTTTTCCTTAAGGGCTGGCAAGACTTCATCTACAAGGCTTTGTTCGACTTCCAGCAGCAATGACGCCTTTTTCAATAGCTCGCTTTTCGGCAAAAAGACATGGCCTTCGTCTGCAGCTTGCTGAAGAACGTATTTCACTCCTGCTGCCACTCGCTCCGGTGCGTCAATTTCCATTCCTAAATGCCGGGCTATTTTATCTGCAGTCTTAAAGCCAATGCCGTACACCTCATCGGCAAGCCTGTAAGGATTTTGTCTTATCACTTCTATAGCCTTTTCCCTGTATACTTTGTACACCTTTACCGCCAAACCTGCCCCTATGCCGTACTGCTGCAAAAATAGCATTATTTCCCTTGTCTCCTTTTGCTCGTTAAAGGAGCCGGTTATCATATCAAGGCGTTTCCTGCCGATGCCAGGTATCTCTAGCAACATCTCCGGATTTGAGGCGAGAACTTCAAGGGCCTTTTCTTGAAATTTTTCTACTATCCTCCTAGCCGTAGCAGGGCCTATACCTTTTATAATACCTGATGCCAGATAATTTTCAATTTCCCTCACGGTAGCAGGGGCAAGAGTCTCATACGACTCAATTTTAAGCTGGTAACCGTGCTTTTCGTGGATTACCCAGCGGCCTTTCAACCTCACAAGTTCGCCCTCGCTCACCGAAGGAAAAAAGCCCACTGCCGTCACCATTTCATCGGAATCCTTCATCTTTATTTTAGCTACGGTGAAAAAGTTTTCCTCATTGCGAAAGGTAATCCTTTCCACCACTCCTTCAAGTTCGACCATAAGAGCACCTCTCGGCAGCTTTCTTAAATTGTTTATATCATTTTTGCCCGTCCTCTGCAACAAAAAAATCCCCTTAAAGGGGCTATTTATCACAATCGTTTGAATTCCACCACCCTGTTCCTGCCTTTCTTTTTGGCGCCGAAAAGCAGGGCCTGGTCCGCCTTATTCACCAGTTCTTTTACGGTCAGGGCATCGTCGGGACATGAGGCAACTCCCGCGCTCACGGTCACAAATATCTTTTTACCCTCTTCTGTCACCGCAAATTCGGTGTTTTCGACAGCCTTTCTTATCCTTTCTGCTATTGCACAAGCCTCCGAGCCCGGAGTATCGGGAAGGATTATCGCAAATTCCTCCCCTCCGTAACGGCCGACGATATCGCCGTTTCGAACGTTTTGCTTTATAATTTGCGCAAGCTTCCTTAAAACTTTGTCGCCCATGAGGTGGCCGTAACTGTCGTTGTAGGACTTGAAATGATCGATATCTATCAGTATGAGGCTGAAAGTGCCGCCGCAGGTTCTTACACGGCTGGCCATCTGATCTAACTGATGATATATATACCTGTGATTATAAAGGCCTGTAAGGCCGTCGGTTGCGGCAAGATGGCTGGTTTTATCAAATAACCGGGCGTTGGAAATGGCCACGGCCGCCTGGTTGGCCAGTATGCTCATTATCTTTAAATTTTTGGCGCTATAAGCGTTTTTTCGATTTGATGTTAGCGTCAACGCACCTACTATCCCCTTATTGCCGACTAGCGGAACCGACATCACCGACTTCGTCTCTGCCGGCAAGCCAGGCACTTTGAGGCACCTAGAATCTTTCTTGTAACTTACTATCTCTCCTCTTTTGTTAACCAGAGCCCTGCCGGTGATGCCTTCCCCCGGCTTAATCCTGAAATCTCTTATCAGGTCGCTGGTAAAACCTTCGTACATTACGGGTTCAAGGCATCCCTTCCTGTAAAGGAAAAGGCAGATTGTATCCCACGGCGCAATGCTCTTTGCCGAATCGAACACCCTTTTTATCACTTCTTCAATATTTAAGGCTGAATTCAAAATCGCGGCGACATCGTAGAGCGCAGTAAGCTCCCGGTTAGTAGCAATGAGGCTCATGTACATTTTAAAAACGTACATTAACAAAAAATACGGGATAAATCCCATAATAGAATAATTAAAGCCGTGTATTGAATAAAGCCAGACGGTCAGGATCCCGGAAGGCACGGAGATTATGTACGTTCCAAAGTCGACCATTATAGTTTCGAACGATTTTCTCAATGCGAGGCGCCCGTTTTCGAGGAAAATATAGGTTTCTATTAAAATATTGTTTATGAAAAAGTAAGCAAATATCCCGGACAACAGGGAAATAATTTCCGGGTATCCTATTTTTTTCAATCCCATGAAAAAAATAGTGCCGCCAAAAAAACTTAGCATGTATTGGCCTACATTGAAAAATACCTTATCCACTTCCTTCGGAAGGCTTTCCTCTGCCCATTTCATATAAAGCTGGCTGAAAAAGGCGCTAAGTGCTTTCATTAACGCTGCAGGAATTAATCCGAATATAAATCCGGCCGCATAGACGGTTCCGAACTCCATGCTAAAGCGCGCATTGTCAAGTTGAACAACAAATAATTCAGAAATTAGCATCAAAAAGAAAAATGTGATATATTTAATGTCAAACCATCCAGAAGGAAACCCATATAAATTCGCCATTACTAGAAGAATCCCTAAGCCTGCCAAGGCCACTGCCCTCGCATAAGTTTTTGCCTTCATGGCTGTGCCCCCATCATAATTTTGGTATATATTATTCTACACAAATAGTGTATTTCCTTTTTTGCGCATTAAAAAAAAAGGCCCTTTTTTCGGGGCCTACCAAGAAAGAAAGGGGGGCACTAAGAACTAAGGGGTAACTATTAGAAGAATAGGGCTTTACAATTTTAATTATAAATGTTTCGACAAGATTTTTCAATTCGAACACCTGTCCTAATTTTCATGGGATTTTAGACCCAATTCGACTTTTTCTACATCGCGCAATCTTTCAAAGTACGCGGCAATTTTCTCGGGGGCTATATTTTTCATATTGAACGCTAATACAAAATCTCCTTCCGGCAGCTTTTTCAATCCATCTTCGACATCGAATCCGAATTTTTGTGAAAGCCTCTCCAGAATATCTAAGGTTTTGTCTTTGGAACCCATGTCGCAAATAAAGACTTTGTCTGCCTTTTCAAAAACTCCGCGGCTTGCAAGAAGCCTCATCATCCCTTCTATCTTGTCTTCCAAATCCTTGACAAAGATGAGCATCTGGGGTTTTATCAAAAATCCTTCTTTTTTTGCCCTCGAGAGCATTCTTTCAATAAAAAGTTCCAAAATCCTGTATATGCCCACAGTAGCAAATACTGCTAATATAAAAAAGCCTATATCGAATTTTTTAAAAAAGACCTCCATTCAAGTCCCCCCTCATCACATATTCATGTGTTATATTTATTCGGGAGGACCTTAGATCGTGCTTATACTAAGTTATTTTTAAGGGCGTAGACCGCCACCTGGGTTCTGTCCATCAGATTTAGTTTGCGCAGGATGCTGCTAACGTGGTTTTTCACTGTCTTTTCGCTTATCCCTAGTTTTTCCGATATTTCTATGTTGCTCATCCCTTCGGCAATATAGGCCATAACTTCCTTTTCTCTCGCGGTCAGCGGGCGGCCAGTTTTTTGAAGCGGCTGGCTGAGGCGCTTGTACTCTGCCACTAAGGCTCGAGTGAGGGTGGGCTGTATGTAAGTCTCCCCCCTGCTCACCGCCCTCACTGCTTCCACCAATGCATGGGGCTCTATGTCTTTTAAAATGTAGCCTGACACGCCAATTTTTAAAAGCTCAAGAAGGTATTCCCGGTCATCGTAAATCGTAAGGGCGATGATTTTAGCTTTGCATTTTTCCTTTTTTAAAAGCCGTGTTGCTTCAACTCCGTTCAATTTGGGCATGTTGATGTCCATCAACACCACATCGGGGTCTTTTGTCCTTACTTCTTCCACTGCCTCCAGTCCATTGGAGGCCTCGCCCACCACCTCAATATCGCTTTCCATCTCCAGGAGCTTTTTAAGCCCTTTTCTCACAAGGACATGGTCATCTGCCAAGACTACGGATATCTTCGGCATCAAAAATCCCCCTCTCATCTAAGAGGTATACTAATAAAAATATTTGTCCCGCAGCCTACTTCAGACCTGATCCTCACCGTGCCGCTCAAGAGGTCCACCCTCTCTTTTATATTTGTAATGCCGAAATGGTCGCCTTCTTTTTCGTCCAATTTTTCAATGTCAAATCCCACTCCGTCGTCCTCTACGCCAAGGTTCACTGCTTCGGATAAAAATTCGAGCTTTACTCTTACATTTCTTGCCATAGCGTGTTTTTTTACATTGCTAAGCGCTTCCTGTATCACCCGAAATAGCGTAATTTCCACATTAGAATCGAGCTTAACCCTTTCTCCCAGCACTACAAAGTCTACAGATATCCCTGTCTCTTCCTGAAATTCAGAGCAATATCTCCTTGCCACTGCCTCAATCCCAAGGTCATCCAGAGCAGAAGGGCGCAGGTTAAATATTATCTTTCTTATCTCTGCCAAAGTATTTTTTGCAATCTTTTTCAAATCCTTCAGCTCTCTTTTAACCGCATCAGGGTCATCCTCGTAAATTTTTTCTAAAACTTCAAGATGCACAAGCAAATTAGCCATCGACTGAGCAGGGCCGTCATGGATTTCCCGGGCAATTGCCTTCCTCTCTTCTTCCTGTGCCTTTATTATTTTCCCTGCAAAGAGCTGCTTTTGGTTTATATCGGTAAGCTTTTCTGAAAGGTCCTGCAGATTGCCTTTTAGAAAATTGAGTGCTACCCCCATCTGCAGTGTGACCCGCTCCGCCTTTTTCAATATATCCTGCATGTTTTTGAGATTTCGCTCCATCTCGTCTCTTTTTTCCCGGAGCTGTTTTTCTCTTTCCCTTTCCAATGTCAGCATTATCTGAATTTCCCGGGAGCGCTCGTACGCCGCCTTAATGTCTTCTTCGCTGTAATTTTCAAAGTCCCTGCTCACGACCATGAGCTGGTATTTCGAATTTTTCTCCATCTTCTCTAATTTTTCCACCGTCTTTATGGTTTCCGCTATATTTTTTTTAATCTGCTCCAGGTCCTTTTCCAGCCTTTCGCACTCTTTTTTGGCGTGTTCGGCTATCTTAAAGGTCTCCTCGTGTCCTTTTTCTACGGCTTCAATGGTGTTTCTTATAACATTTTCAAGGTGTTTTGCGTCCAGGTGGACCCTTTTCAAAGCTCTCCCTCCCGGCTTTTTATATATTTTGACAAAATTCCCCAAAATTCCTGCTAATACCCAAAAAAAAGCAGCCTTTTTTAAAGGCTGCATGCCTGCTTTTTTAAAATCTCAGCCTTGTCCGTCTTTTCCCAGGGCACGTCCAAATCCGTTCTGCCGAAGTGCCCATAAGCAGCGACCTGGCGGTAAATCGGCCTCCTCAAATCTAGGTCCCTTATTATTGCTCCCGGGCGAAGATCGAAGTTTTCAATAACCAGCTTTTCAATCTTCTCATCGGGCAACACCCCGGTCCCGAAGGTATCCACCATTATCGAAACCGGATGGGCTACTCCTATGGCGTAAGCTACCTGCACTTCACACTTTTTGGCAAGCCCTGCTGCCACTATATTCTTTGCTACATACCTCGCTGCGTAAGAGGCCGAGCGGTCCACCTTCGTCGGGTCCTTGCCGGAAAATGCGCCGCCGCCGTGGCGGGCATAGCCGCCGTAAGTGTCGACTATTATTTTTCTCCCGGTAAGCCCCGAATCTCCGTGAGGGCCTCCGATTACGAACCTTCCCGTCGGGTTGATGTAAAATTTTGTGTTTTTATCTATAAGCTCTTCAGGTATCACTTTTTTTATTACAGCTTCTATTATATCGCTTCTCAAAGTAGCAAGTTCGACCGTTGACTTGTGCTGTGCCGACACTACTACCTTGTCCACCCTTACAGGCTTTCCGTCTTCGTACTCCACCGTGACTTGGGTTTTTCCATCGGGCCTGAGATACGGCAAAATCTTCGTCTTTCTTACTTCAGCAAGCCTTCTTGCCAGCTTGTGGGCAAGCATTATAGGCATCGGCATTAGCTCAGGGGTCTCGTCCACCGCAAAGCCGAACATCATTCCCTGGTCGCCTGCGCCTATTCGATCAAGTTCATCGCCCTGCCCTTCTTCCCTCACCTCATAGGCAGCATCAACGCCTATCGCTATATCAGGGGACTGTTCGTCTATTGAGGTAATGACTGCACAGGTGTCACAATCAAAGCCGTATTTTGCCCTGGTATACCCGATTTCCCGTATGGTTTCTCTTGCAATTGAAGGTATGTCCACATAACAGTCGCAAGTTATCTCGCCCATGACGAGAACCAGGCCTGTGGTGACCGCTGTTTCGCAAGCTACCCTGGCCATGGGGTCCTTTTCTAAGATTGCATCCAATATGGCATCGGAAATCTGGTCGCAAATTTTATCCGGATGCCCTTCTGTCACCGATTCAGAAGTGAAAAGATATTTCCTCGCCATTTTACATTCCTCCTTTTTCTCTAGTCAAAGGCCTCTGGATTTACCCTCATGTCAAAGCCGTTTTTCATGTTTATAAGGGCAACCCTCAGGCTTTCTATTATCATCCTCTGGATAAACGGGTGATAGTGGAGAGGCTTTGTATCAAGGTGGAGCATAGCCGAGAGCACCACTTTGACAAGTTCCCTTTCGCCCATCTTGTTTAGGAAATCAGCCGACAGCTCCAACATTCTCTTTAATGTTTCTAATCGAGGTTCGATTAGCTCTGATGTAAACTTTGAAAAAAGGCTTTCTGCCTTGGAAAGCGTCATCTTTTTAATGTAATATCCGTTTTTCGACTTATGCTCCTCGGCGTAATCGTATACCCTCGGTTCTGCCACAAACCAGTCTTCAAAAAGGCGGTAGTTGAAAAGGTCAAAAGTACTTTTGTAGTAATCGTCACTAGCCTTTATGGACGAAAGGTCGTACATGCCAAAGTCAGGCCTATAAGGTTTAGGCACAATTCGGCAGGACATACTCTCTTCTATTACGCCTTTCCAGAAAAAAAATTGATAAGGTATGGGATTGCCTGCCTTTAAATTCCAATAGTAGGCATCCTTTATCAAAGCAACGGCATAATTGGCATCCGCTTCGACTATTATCGTGCTCCTTGAAAGGTCCCTCACAGAATTTTCAAATTCCCTGCTGGTCATCTGGGAAATGCTCCAACAGTCCCTTATTCCCTCTGAAACGTTGACAAGGAGGTTCATGGAGCAAAGCCTTCTTTTTTTAATCGGATTTCTCCAGGTAAACCACAAAGCCCTGCTCCCTAGCCCATCTATAGAAGACAATATCACCTTAACCGGCTTTTTCAAATTCACCGGCATTTCGTAAGGTTCTTCCGCCACACCGCTAAACTTAAGCCTTAAAATTTCCCTTTCCACGGTCTTTTTCAACCGCTCGTTCCCCACTTCGCGGGAAACCTTGTTCAGTGCATAAAGGGCTTTCCCGCTTCTTATTTTCCCCAGAGCTCTTGCGGCTTCTTCTGCCACCGGGATGTCATCAACCTTCGCTAAAATCTCAAGCAAAACTACAGCATTTTCCAGGCGGTGTCCGCCTATGTCCCTGATGTAAGCAAGTTTTACTTCTGGAGGAAAATCCTGCAGGTCATCCAGGATATATGGAATCAAAAAATAATCTTCATTGATGTCTTCTATCATCTCTATCAGCGACTGGGACACCACTTTTTCGAAATCTTTCATTATACTGTTGAGCGGCAGGTCCCCGGTATCTACGCCGTAGTGAGACAGGACAGAAAGAATCCTGGCCTTAACCTTGTCCGATACCTGCGGCATCACGAGGATATCCATCAGAGGTCCAACCAGACGGTAGTCATTGGCATATTCAAGGGCATAGCACACTATAGGTGCTAGTTCTTCATCGCTTTCCCTGAGCTTTGAAAGGCAAACCGGCACCACCATATCGCCCATGCTGAAAAGCTTTTTCATCGATCTGTCCAGTTGCCCCACCGTATAGTCTTTATTTTTTAAAGCCTCCAGAAAAGAGAGAATCTGTCTTTTTTTAAGGAGGCTGTAGTCCACCTTAGAAGTCTTCTTTTGAGTTTTTCTTTGCATTTTGCACTCCTTCCCAAAAGGCAAAGTGAAGCCCTATTAATTATATTATAGCCTGTCTTTTTGTGCAACGCTTTTACCTTTGGCCGTACGAATTTAAGTAAAAGTCTCTTATGAACTTCACTTCGCCCTCAGTAAGAGGTACTGGATTGCCCGCTATCTTGGATTTTATAAAAATTTCAGCACTTTTTTCTACTACTAGGCATATTTTAAAAGCTTCGGCCAGGTCCCTGCCCACAGCCACCACGCCGTGGTTTGCAAGCAGCACAGCATTTCGGTCCCCTAAAGCTTCTACCGCATTTTTTGCCAGTTCCTGCGACCCTGAAGGCGCGTATTTGGCCACCTTGACCGGCCCCCCGACCATTGCCGCCATATCCTCCATGACGCAGGGTATCTCAACCCTGGCAGCAGCACAGGCGCTGGCGTTGGTGCTGTGGGTGTGTATTATTGCCCGTATGTCCGGCCTTGCCCTGTAAATGGCCGCATGTACCGGAGTTTCAACAGAAGGCTTTCTCCCCGATTTTAAGGGCTTACCCTCAAGGTCCACTTCCACAATATCCTCAGGCTCAAGCATGGCATAGTTCATGCCGCTAGGCGTAATTACAAATACATCGTTACTACAGTTTCGGGCACTTATATTCCCCCAAGTTGCCACAACAAGACCTTCTTTTACAATTTTTTCTCCGTATTCTACTACCATCTGTTTTATTTTGAGCAAGAACATTTCCATCCATCCTCCAATATCAGCTCCAGAGATTTAACCCTGTGATTTCGTCATATTTCCTCTCTAACGAATCGCCTAAAAGCTCTTTTATGTAAAACTCAGCCGCAAAAACTTCTGTGCCTTCCAAAAGATGGCCGCCGAAAGCCTTTCCGTCGCGGTCACCCAATACTACATGAAGGTGCAAAGCCGGTTTCCCCTGGAATCTCGAAATATTGCCTATACAGCTTAATATTTCCATTGGTCTTTCCAAAACTACATTGCGGTATTCCTTTTTTTCCTGGTCGTAAATGGCCACCACCGACTTTTTACACGCACCTATTACTTTTACTATTCCCGCTTTTATGTCCTTTCCTTCCACCAGCGAAAGCAAGGACGAAAGCAGGTCCTTTCCGTGCTCCAGTCTTCCTAAAAATTCTCGCCCTGATTTGTACTCGTTTACCAGCATAAAAGCCCTCCTTAGCCCATGCGGGCGGTTTTTAATTCTTCACCGCACCGGCAGTGGCGCTCTTTTGGGATTCTCTCTATTATTGTATATATCAGGTCCTTTAATTTCCCCAGATTTTCGTTGAATACCTTAAGCACCATCTCGTGGCTCACGGGCTCTATGTCAGGATGGCCTTCAAGGCCAACGTCATAGTCGGTTACCAACGTAATGTTGGCGTAGCAAATCTCCAGTTCCCGCGCAAGTACCACTTCCGGGTACTGAGTCATGTTTATTACTTCCCATCCGTGGCTCGAAAATTCCCGGCTTTCTGCTTTTGTAGAAAACCTTGGGCCCTGGACAACCACGACGGTCCCCCTTTCGTGAAAGGGCAAGCCTTTTTCCCTCGCCACTTCAATTGCTATTTTTCTAAGCTCGGGGCAGTAAGGCTCGGCACCGCCGATATGCGTAGTAATCGGACCGTCGTAAAAAGTATCTTTTCTTCCCCAGGTGCGGTTTACGAACTGGTCGCATATCACGAAATCCCCCGGTTTTATGTGGGGCTGAAGGCTGCCCGATGCGCAGGGGCCCAAAATCCTCGTTACGCCCAACTGTTTTAGGGCGTAGATGTTTGCCCTGTAGTTTATTGCATGCGGCGGGAACCTATGGTCCTTGCCATGCCTTGGAAGGAAGGCCACAGTCTTATCCGCTATTTTCGCAAGGGCTATTTTGTCGCTGGGAGCACCATAAGGAGTTTCCACCGTTATTTCTTTAACATCGTCTAAAAAGGCGTAAAAGCCCGTTCCGCCTATAACACCTATGTCCGCCTTTAAATCCATAAAGACTTCCTCCTCGCCTTAGAATTTGTACAAGGATATTTTACTATTTTTTTTATCCTTTTGCCATACTTCCAAAAGTTTTTCTAGGATTTTTAGATTAGCCCGTTCATTGATATTTGTCTTCTTTATATCGTCAACTGTCACGAATACAGGATCCGGTGGCAATCGCCACTCTCCGCAAACATCAGCCCCTACTACGTCCGCTACTTCGCCTATAGCTTCCAAGATTTCCAGAAGTTCTCCCAGGCTCATCCTGCCCTGGTCCCAGTTAGTATGAGCATCATCCTTTGTAAGTACATCTTTGTCTATGCTTATGTAAACTGGCCATTCGGCTTCAGTAATTTCTCTCATTATGCCGGAAAGTTTAATCTCGTGAGGTAGTTCTTCCGGGAAAAACACTGTCCTTTTCGCATCCTGAGATTTATACAAGCCTTCATCTTTCGAATTTACACCGACAATTACGCACTTTTTTATTTTGTTTTCTTTAAGTGCCAACCCCACCCAAGATCCGCAGGTAATTAAATCGTCAGGTGAACTCTGCATATCAGAGTGATGGTCAAACAACACAAGAACAGGAGCACTTTTTAAATTATCAAGCAGGCAAAGCGAAAGGTGGTGAAAATCGCCGGGGCCCAAGAAAGTAATGCCCGGTCTTACTGAATTCAGGTTTTCTTTGAGCCTTTGAAAGAACTTTTTTTCGCTGTAGAACCTGAGTCCTTTTGCTCCAGAAAGGTCTAAAACTGAATGGGCTTTTAGCTGAAGTTTTTTTTGAAAGGCAATGCTGTCATCACTCCTTATTACGTTCACCGCGGGCGAGGTCATAATTTTTCCCTCCCACGAGATTTTTTGAATATTCTATTATCATATTATACAGTATCATTCAATATTTTAATTAAAAAATAAAGGGCCGCGAAGTCTTCAGCTTTCCTTCGCGGCTTTAGTGTGATGTTACCTTCTATCCTGTCCTTGAGCTTTAAATGCTATATTAATGAAGTAAAGCATACCACCCCACGCTATCCCCAGCACCACTATCATTGTAATGAGGCTTCCCGGGTTCACAATTTACACTCCCTTCCCGTCTGTTCTTGTCATAACCCCAGGCTCACTTGGCTTTATAGCCCTCGCCAACCTATCATTGTAAATAAGCAGCACTATTATCACTATAGCCCACTGGGCGAAGGTAGTGCCGGGGCTGTACACTTCAAAAGGATTCCACCACGTCTCGGGATACCATGTAAACTGTTGGTAGACCCACCATCCGCAAATTACCGCAAACATTGCCGGGAAAAGCATTATGCATGTATTCCACCACTTGTTCACCTTTACATCGGAGACGGCGTTGATGTCCTCCACCCTCGCCTTTTCGAGCCCGTACTTTATCACGGCGAGCGCCACAAAAAGCCCGCTGACTAATAGTGCAACTCCCCACACCAGGTCCTGATTTTCGAAAATGTTTATGTTGACCGCAGAAGGTATACCGCAAAGGAAGCTCAACGTCACCACAAATGTAGCAGCCTTTTGCCTAGACCATCCGGCGTCCATAAAGTTTCTTATGCTGACTTCGTACATAGCATAAAGCGAAGTTAAGGCCGCAAAAGCCATGGCTAGGAAAAACAGAGTCGCAATTACCTGCCCTCCCGGCATCTGTGGGAACAATTTTGCAAGCCATATAAAAGTGAGTCCAGTATTGCCCGCCCCTATAGCCTCTTTAAGATGCTCAGGCGCCAGTGCGAAAATGGTGGGGATTACCGTCATTCCTGCAATAAGAGCCGCCGAAGTATCGGCAAGTCCCGTTATAAAGCTGTTTGCTGCCACATCTTCCTTTTCTTTGGTGTATACTGCATAAGTTATCATGAAGCCCCAACCGGCTCCAGTCGACCACGCCGCCTGGGTAAAAGCCTCAAGCCATACCTTGCCGCTCAATACCTTACCAAAATCGGGGTTGAAAAGGTAATTCAATCCACCTACTGCATTGGGCAGGGTAAGGGCCCTTATCATTCCGATGACCAAGAGCGCAAATAAAGTTGGAATCATGAGCTTGGAAGCCTTTTCAATGCCGCCCTGAACACCCCTGAATACCACGAAAGCCGCCATTCCTACCGCAAGGGCGTGAAACATAACTCCCTGCCATGGCGAAGATATAAATCCATTCCACAAGGCCGCCGTATCAACTCCGGGTTTTAATACTCCAAAAAGCCCGTAGAAGAAGTACCTAAGAGTCCAAGCCATTGTAACCGAGTAATAAGCACCCAGCGCAAAGCACACAAAGCCGACCCATGCACCCATCCACGTGTACTTTTCCCCCATGAAATCCCTAAAAGCTCCGACTGTGCCCTTCCTGGTCTTCCTTCCTATCACCACTTCTGCCATCAAAAGCGGGATGCTCCATACGAGGATTGCCAGTATATAAGCTAGCATAAAGGGACCGCCGCCGTTAGCGGTTGCTACCCGGGGGAAACGCCATACGTTTCCGGTGCCAATCGCCTGCCCCATCGCGGCAGCGATAAAACCAAATCTAGTTGCAAAGGTTTCCCGCTTTTCCACTCGAATTCACCTCGCACAAATTGTTTTAGTTAATCATAAATCTTTAGTTTTTTTTCCTGCCCTCAATCCCCCCTTGTCAATTAATTTTCATTATTATTTTATATTTTATGCTTTTCTATATTTATATTTAGTAGTTTATATTGTTTCTACATTAACTTTATAAAATCCTTCTTCTCAGTCAAAAAAATCCCCTTCGTGCGGCTTTGAATTCCGCAGGAAGGGGGGCTTTTAGACTTACTCAAACCTATCTTTCAATCGCTCCATGACCTGAGGCATGGTCGTGTATTCCATCTCATCCAAAGGCAGGCGGTGCGGCTCGAAAGGCCCAAGCTGCCGTAAGTAGTCAGCTATCTTTAAAGCCTTTTGCCTTGCTCTGTCGAAGGCTACGTCAGCAAACATGTCCTGGGGACCTACAAGCTTTCCTTCTGCCAACTGGAATCCCATGGCCACTACCCTCGGCGGCCCGTCAAATCTGGTGGGAGTGGCATCATCGCAGGATACCGGCATAAGCGGACCGAAGTGGGAACCCCTCATCCATCCGGCCACCAGGTGGGGATTGGCAAAGGGTTCCAGGGCTTCACCCACAGCCGGGAAACCATTCTGGCAGCGGACTATGAGCACCGGATCGTCCTTACCCACATACCTTCCGGCCATCAGGTTCATCCTTTGCGTAGAAGATACCGCAGCAGGCTCGCCTTTCTTGTTATATACGGCCTTAACAGCATAGCGGTTGGAAGCTCCCAAAAATACAAGCATGTCGTAAATCTCTTCTGGGCAGTTGAATACTATTTTCTTATTCTCCACCGTATCTAAAACCTCAAATTTAAACCCGTCGTGCATCTTCGGGTCAATGACAAGCCCTATGGTGTTGAAAGGGTCTGCAAACATCTTGTAAAGAGGCAAATTCCAGGCGCCGGGCTCCGTTTTATCCGCCATGAAAACAATAACGGGCTCGCTGGGGCGCTCTTCAAACTCCATTTCAGCAACTCCAGGACCCATTCCTTTTATATTTCCAGAAAAAGAATCGGCAAGAAGGTCTTGCCCCGCTCCATAAAGTTTTAACCTCTTTGCGACTTGAGTGCAGGAAAGAAAAGTATCCCACGCCAGCTTGTGAATATCAGAGCAATCGACACCTTTCCTGTGCGTCATGATGAGGTTAATGTCATCGCCTACGTGAGTGACGACGTAATCTTCCAAAAGACCTTTACCTTTTTCTTCAATGAAATTCCTTGCTTCATCCAAAAGCTGCGGGTGTACGCTGCAGTGTCCCACACAGCCACCTATGTCTGCCTTTATTACCGTTAATGTCAATTTGGCCATTTGTCATTAGACCCCCCTAATAAGAAGTTTATTAATATATCACATTAGCCGCTATACGCATAATTATTATAGCATAATTAAACTTTTCTGCACAACTTTTATATATTAAAAAAAACAGGCCTTTTATCCAAACCGGCCTGTTATAAAATCTTCCGTCCTCTTATCTTTCGGGACCGTAAACATACTGCTGGTCTCTCCGAACTCCACTAGATTTCCATCGAGCAAAAATGCAGTATAATCGGCAATCCTCGCAGCCTGCTGGATGTTGTGGGTTACGATTACGATAGTGAGCCTTTCTTTCAAATTCAGCAGCAGTTCTTCTATCCTAAGCGTCGAAACAGGATCGAGGGCCGAACAGGGTTCATCCAAAAGGAGCACTTCGGGTTCCAAGGCCAAGGCCCTTGCTATGCACAACCGCTGTTGCTGGCCGCCGGAAAGGACGTAGGCGTCATCTTTCAGCCTGCCCTTGACTTCTTCCCAAAGTCCTGCCCAGCGGAGTGACTTCTCGACCATATACGGGATATCTCCCGTATATCCGTTTATCTTTAGCCCGAAGGCAACGTTTTCGAAAATGCTTTTGGGAAATGGGTTGGGTTTTTGAAATACCATGCCTATTTTGAAGCGTATCTTTACGGGATCTACACCCGGCGCATAAATATTTTCGCCGCCGAAAAGGACCTCCCCGCTGACTTTAGCTCCCTCAACGATGTCTATCATCCTGTTCATGCATCTTAGCAAGGTGCTTTTCCCGCAACCCGAAGGCCCTATAATGGCAGTAATTTTATTTTTATAAATGTCAAGGTCAATGCCTTTTAATACTTCCCTATCTTTATAGCTGACTTTGAGATTTCGGATTGACAATGCTCTTTCCATCATCACACTTCCTTTATCCTTCGTTGGTACTTATTTCTAATCATTATGGCAACGAAATTCATCGAGAGCAAGACAAAAAGCAGCACTACTATGGCAGCCGCAGCTATGGCCCTGAAGTCTTCCTGGGGCCGCGACGTCCAGTTGTAAATCTGGATAGGGAGCACGGTGAACGAATCAAAGGGGCTTTTCGGCAAGGTCCTAATAAAAGTCAGCGCCCCAATCGGGATAAGAGGTGCCGTTTCGCCTATTGCCCTCGACAGGGCGAGAATCACGCCGGTCATTATCCCCGGAAGTGCCGTGGGTAGCACCACATAGCGCACTGTCTGCCATTTAGTCGCTCCCAGCGCATAAGCCGCTTCCCTCCATGAATCCGGCACAGCGCGGATGGCCTCCTGGGCCGATACTATGACAACCGGAAGCACCAAAATCCCCATTGTCAGCCCGCCAGCCAAAAGGCTCCTTCCGAGCTTCATCCACCGGACGAACACCGTAAGTCCCAGTATGCCGTATACTATCGACGGGACTCCTGCCAAATTGTAGATATTAAGCTGTATAAAAGAGACCAATTTGTTCTTTTTTGCATATTCTTCCAGAAATATCGCAGCGGCAATTCCTATAGGGATAGAGAAAGCAGCAGTTATTAAAATTACGTATATCGTGCCCAATAAAGCCGGAAAGATTCCCGCCTTTTCAGGGAAGCGGGATGGAAAGGAAGTTAGGAACTGTAAATCCAGCCAGCCCAAGCTGTCCAAAATTATTCTAAAAAGGAGGACGAAAAGCACCGTAACTCCGAAAAATGCAGAACCTGCAAATGCGAATTTTGACGTTGCGTCGATCCATTTTCGCCTCTCGAGGCGGGGACGGAATTTAACTTCTTGCGCCGACATCAATATACCTCCCTGTAGCGGCGGACTATTAAATTACCCACAATATTTAGAGACAACGTCATCGCAAAGAGCACGCTTGCAACCGCGTATACACTTTTATATTCAATCGAGCCAAAAGGCGCATCGCCCAACAAAACCTGTACGATGAAAGCCGTCATCGTCTGTATGCTTTCTAGAGGGTTAAAGGTAAGCTTCGGGGTGCTTCCAGCAGCAAGGGCCACTATCATCGTCTCGCCTATTGCCCTCGATATGGCTAGAATAAATGAGGCGACTATCCCAGAAGTCGCAGCGGGCAGCACTACCTTGCAGGAAACTTCAAGTTTTGTAGCCCCTAGAGCATAGGCCGCTTCTCTCAATGAGTTAGGCACCGATAACATGGCATCTTCGCTGAGCGACGAGACCATGGGAATCAGCATTATACCCATTACTATGCCCGCGCTTAACGCGTTAAAAACGTTGGCCTGCGGGAATACGGATCTTATAATGGGCGTGATGAAAGTTAGGGCGAAGTAGCCGTAAACTATACTGGGTATTCCGGCAAGTATTTCTAAGACCGGCTTAACCACCCGCCTTAAAGAATCCGGAGCGTATTCACTGAGGTACAAAGCACTGGCAAGCCCTACCGGCGCCGCCACCATCACCGCTATCAACGTCACAAGAGCCGTCCCGCAGATAAGCGGCAATATGCCGTAATGTGCCGGGGTAAAAAGGGGAGTCCACCTTGTCTGTGTCAAAAACTCCTTTATGGTGACTTCTTTGAAAAAACCGGCAGTCTCTTCTAAAAGCGAAAAAACTATACCTATCATTATTAACACCGAAGCCGAAGCTGCTGATGCCAAAATAACCTTGATAAATTTTTCCTTCATTTATAAATTCCTCCAAGAAGTTAATTTTGGCTTAAACAATTTTTTACAAAAATTTAAAGATTAAAAGGGCAAAAAATCCGACGGCTCGAGTTTCACCCCGGCCGCCTAATTTTTTTCAAGGGGGAGCTGGCTACTTTAATTTGCTGAGATTTTCATTATATACGTCCTCGGCCATGGGGACGTACCCTACTTCGCTTGCAAGTTTCCCCGCATTTTTCATGTAAAAATTGACAAATTCTTTCACTTCGGGACGCTCCAACGATTTTTTGTTTACGTAGATGAATAGCGGTCTCGACAGGGGCTTATAAGTGCCTTCCCTTATTGTATCCATAGTTGGCTCAACAGGTCCTGTGCCGCTATCAATCTTAACCGCTTTTAATCTATCCATGTTTTCCAAGTAGTACGCAAATCCGAAGTACCCAAGGGCGTACTTGTCCTGGCTCACTCCCTGGACCAAAACATTGTCATCTTCACTGGCAGTGTAATCGAAGCGGCTCTCCCTGGCCTTCCCGTTGACTGCCTCGGTGAAATATTCGAATGTCCCAGAGTCGGTTCCCGGACCGTAGAGGTTAATCTTCTGTTCAGGCCATCCCGGCCTTATGTCGCTCCATTTTGTGACTTTGCTGTCAGGCGACCATATCTTTTTCAATTCTTCGATCGTCAAGCTGTCAACCCAGTCGTTTTCCTTATTGACAACTACCGTAATGCCGTCGTAGGCTACCGGAAGTTCGATGAATTCAATGCCGTTTTGTTTTGCCTTTTCGATCTCTTCCTCTTTTATAGGACGAGAAGCGTCATTTATGTCTATTTCTCCAACCACAAACCGCTTAAATCCTCCACCTGTGCCGGATACTCCTACTGTGACGTTCACTTCCGGATAAATTTTCATGAACTCTTCCGCTACCGCTTCAGTAATAGGGTACACGGTGCTAGAGCCGTCGATCTCGATGTTCCCGCTTAAAGTCGAATTTCCTTCACCTCCATCATTCCTGCCACCGCAGGCAGTGAGCACTAATAATGCTGAGAGGAACAATAAAAGCAGGGGTCTTATTTTTTTGGACGTCACACTACCTCTCCTCTCAAAAATATTTTCACCACCAGTATACAACCCCTGCGTTAATATAAAATTAATGATTTGTTAATCTTATGTTAATTTTACTCCCACTCTATAGTAGCAGGCGGTTTCGAGGTTATATCAAAAACCACCCTGTTTACTCCTGGAACTTCGCCTGTTATCCTCCTTGAAATTTTATCCAGCACATCGTAGGGAATTTTTGCCCAGTCGGCGGTCATCCCGTCCTCGCTCGTCACGGCCCGGACAGCTACAGTATAGGCGTAAGTCCTGCTATCTCCCATCACACCTACGCTTTTCACATCGGTGAGCACAGCAAAAGCCTGCCATATATCCCCGTAAAGCCCGGCTTTTTTTATCTCTTCCGTAACTATGGCATCAGCCTCCCGGACTATGCGCAATTTCTCGGTCGTTATCTCTCCCAATATTCTCACCGCAAGGCCCGGCCCCGGGAAGGGATGGCGAAATACTATTTCCTCGGGAAGGCCGAGCTTCAAGCCCACTTCCCTTACCTCGTCTTTGAAAAGGTCTCTCAGGGGTTCGATGAGCTCGAAATCGAGATTTTCTGGAAGGCCTCCCACGTTGTGGTGGCTTTTTATCACTGCAGCCGTCTTAGTTCCGCTTTCTATTACGTCAGGGTATAAAGTCCCCTGCACTAAAAAGTCAATCCTGCCTAGCTTTTTTGCCTCATCTTCAAAAACTCTTATGAATTCTTCGCCTATAATTTTCCTCTTCGTTTCGGGATCTGTAACGCCTTCTAGCTTTTTCAAAAATCTCTCTTTAGCATCCACCACGATGAGGTTCATCTGAAACTTTTCCCTGAAGGTATTTTCCACCTGCTCCTTTTCGCCCTTTCTTAGAAGGCCGTGGTCTACGAAAATGCAGGTTAGGTTGTCGCCGATAGCCCTGTGGGCAATTACCGCAGCGACCGAAGAATCGACCCCTCCGCTCAAGGCGCAGAGGGCCCTTTTGTTTCCCACCCTTTCCCTTATGAGCCTTACCTGTTCCTCCACGAAAGCCTCTGCAGTCCAGGAGCCGCTGCAGCCAGCTATTTTATAAAGGAAATTCGAAAGGATTTTTTTGCCGTCTGGGGTGTGAACCACCTCGGGGTGAAACTGAACGCCGAATAAATTTTTCCCATTGCTCACTGCTGCGTGCGGTGTAATCTGGGTAAAAGCAAGCGTTTTAAATCCTTCGGGGAGCTCGACAATGGAGTCTCCATGACTCATCCATACCTGAATCTTCTTTTCGAGGCCATCAAAAAGGCCTCCTTCTTCTACTACAGAAAGTTCCGCCCTGCCGTATTCCCCTGCCCTCGCCGCTTCCACCCTGCCTCCCAGCAGGTGGCACATAAGCTGCATCCCGTAACAGATTCCTAGAATCGGAATGCCCGTTTCAAAAAGCCTTTTGTCGCAGTGCGGCGCGTCTTTTGAGTATACGCTGGCCGGGCCGCCGGAAAGGATTATGGCTTTTGGTTTTTTATCCAGTAGCCTTTCTAACGGAGTATCGTAGGGCAGTATCTCGGAATATATGTGGGCTTCCCTCACCCTTCGGGCTATGAGCTGGCTGTACTGGCCACCGAAATCCAAAATCACAACCGTTTCCCTATCTTTTAAAGGCAACACCACTCCTCCTTCTCTAAATGCGTTCTTTTTATCCTACTCTCTTAATATTATTACATAATTCACGTATTTTTTCTATCCTGTTTTTATATAATGTTCGTAATGTTCTCATGCAAACGTATACAGCCGTTTTTCCGTCAATAGAGCATCCATTCTGACATCGTGGTCCTCTGTCGGCAATAAATCTACAAGCTGCATTTCAAAAGCTACCGCTATCTTTTTAACTCCTTCCCGGAGCTTTGGCAAAAACCTGTCGTAGTAGCCAGCCCCGTACCCTAACCGGTAACCCCTTCTGTCGAAGGCAATGCCTGGAACCACCACCAGGTCTATTTCGCCGGGGTCTATCCGATTTTCGTCATTTTCAGGCTCTAGAATGCCAAAAACTCCACAGGAAAGTTCACCGAGGTTTTTTATCTCTATCGCCAAAAGCCCCTCGCCTTTCACCGTCTTTGGCACGGCCACCCTTTTTCCCATTGAAAGGGCCTTTTCAATAGCATCCTTTGTCATCACTTCGTTTCTGCAGTCCACGTAAAACATGACAAAGCCGGCTTTTTTGAAGTCCTCCAGCTCGAAAAGGCTGGACATTATCTTTGCACTCTTTTCCCTCACCTCTTCTTCCGAGAGCCTTGACCTTTTTTCCAGATAATCGCACCTCAACCTTTTCTTCAGCTCTTTTTCATCCGCCATCAAACCACCTCATTGTGTAAGGAAATTTAAAGCGGCAAACCCTGTTGCCGCTTCTTTTTGACTATTATATCATTTTGGGGCAGATTCATAAAGAAAAAGTAAATATAGATAATCAGTCTCATAAATTATTTGATGTTCGGACCTTATTTATAGGCAAACCCAATATATCTTCACACGCTTCCTTTATACACTCCGATATGGTCGGGTGCGCATGTATCGTCTCCGCTATTTCCTCTGCCGTAAATTCTTCCTTTATAGCCAGCACGCCTTCGTGTATTATTTCCGTGGCATCCCTGCCGATAACTTCCATTCCCACTATCTGGTTGTATTTTGCTTCGGCTATCATCTTTATTAAGCCATAATCTTCTCCCATAGTCAGCGCTCTGCCTGAGGCCGAATAGGTAAAGGTTCCTACTTTGATATCCCCGTATTTTTTTCTGGCTAGAGTCTCATTCAACCCCACCCACGCAATCTCCGGTTCTGTATATACGCAGCTCGGCACGACCTTCATGTCGGCCTTCCTTTTTTCTCCAACGGCATTGTGAGCTGCAATTATGCCCTGATAGGCTGCCACGTGGGCAAGCTGTATTCCTCCTGTTACATCTCCCACTGCGTATATGTTGTCAATATTCGTCCTCATAAAGTCATCCACTTTTATTCCTTTTCCTTCCATCTGCAGCTTGAGCACTTCAACGCCGTTCACGTTTGCTACCCTTCCCACTGCCACCAGTACCGCATCGCACTCCAGCCGTTCGGTATTCCCGCCTTTTGTAAACACCACTATCGGGCCCTCTTCTATCTTTTCAACCCTGCTGTTGAGATGTAGCTCAATTCCCCTATCTTCGAGGGCGCTCTGCAATATACCGGCTATGTCCCTGTCTACCATGGGCAACATCTCCGGCAGCATTTCTATTACGGCGACCTGGCTGCCCAACGAGCTATATATATTGGCAAACTCAAGCCCTATTATCCCCGCTCCTATTATCGCGACTCTCTCCGGTACCCTTTCCAGCTCGAGGGCCCTGTCACTGGTCATGACGCCGGGAAGGTCAATACCCGGCACCGGTGGAAAAAGTGTTTTTGAACCTGTAGCTATGATGAATTTTTCTGCTGTGTATTTCCTGTCCACCTGTATTGTGTTTCTGTCGAGAAATTTGGCTTTGCCCTTTATGACGTCCACGTCGTACGCCCTCATAAGGTAGCCCACGCCGCCCACGAGCCTTTCTATCACTTTCTCTTTTTTCGCTCTCAGTTTATTAACGTCGAGAGTATACTGGGCTGCTATACCAAACTGCCCGGCCTTTTTTATTTCATTTATTATCGATGCGGCGTGCGCATAAACCTTAGTAGGTATACAGCCTCTGTTAAGGCACGTGCCACCTAATGAATTTTCCTCTACCAGGGCAACCCTTGCTCCCAGTTCACTCGCCCTTATGGCAGCCGTATAACCGCCAGGTCCGCCTCCTATTACTATTACGTTGTAGTCCATGCTTTACCACCTCACCCCGCAAAATGCAAATCTCTACAGAGCCAGTACTGCAGGATTTTCTAGTATACGCTTGAGATCCATCAGGAATTTGGCAGCCGTCGCGCCATCTATAAGTCTGTGATCGAAAGACAGACTCAGCATCATAACCTGTCTTATAGATATACTGTCTCCCACCACGGAGGGTTCTTTGTATATCGTATTAACTCCCAATATAGCGCTTTCCGGCGGATTTATAATAGGCGTAAAGCTATCTATACCGTACATGCCGAGATTCGTTATGGTAAACGTGCCATCTTTTATTTCCTCGGGAGATAATTTATTTTCCCTGGCCCTAGCACTCAGGTCTTTTATCATATTGGAGAGCTCCGTAAGGGATTTTGCCCCGGCATCCTTTATCACCGGAACTATTAACCCATTTTCTAGAGCAACTGCTATTCCGAGATTTATTTTTTCGTGCTGGATTATATACTCTCCTTCAATAGACCAGTTTATTACAGGGTTTCTTTTGAGTGCAAGCACACACGCTTTAGCTATTAAGTCGGTATAAGTAAATTTCTCATCACCAAACTTATTAAGCTCTTCTCTGAACTTAACAAGTTCGGTAACATCAACTTTAATATTCTCCGTGACATGAGGAGCATTAATCCAGCTATTTTTCATCCTCTCGGCGATGACCCTTCTCATATTGTCCATTGGCACTCTTTTTACAGATCCCGTGTCCTCCTCAACCGCCGCAGGGCTCTCTTTCTTTACATTAATTCTATTTTCCATATATTTCCTTACGTCTTCCTCGGTAATTCTGCCACCGGGTCCGGTACCGGCAATGAGGGAAAGATCCACATTGTTCTCTTTTGCAATCTTTCTGGCCAAGGGCGTGGCTTTTACAAACTTTTCCTGATTATTTTCTTCTTCCGTTGTTTTAAGCCTATCGGCCTGTACAGCCACGGCAGAAGGAGAAGTACTTGTAGGACCTGCCTCATCTTCTACCGGGAGTTTTTCACCTTCAGCCAGGATAATACCGATCGGAGCAGCTACAGGTACAACAGCGCCTTCACTTACCAAAATTTTCCCCAAAATCCCATCTGCAGGAGATTCAACCACATTGGTAATCTTTTCGGTGGAGACTTCGGCTACCTCTTCCCCTTTTGCTACTTTTTCCCCAACTTTTTTCAGCCATTTAGTTAAAATTCCTTCTTTCATAGTGAGACCAAGTTTTGGCATCACTATATAAACCGCCATATACGCCATCACACCTTTCGAAAAAAATCAGTTTTTTGAGCGATCTCTAAAGTCTTCCTGATATCTACCTGATAAGGTCCGTTCCTTGAAATCCTGAATAAAATACAGTCACCTGCTCTGACGGGTATTTCTCTTTCACCATCAAGGGCTATAATACCTCCATTCTCGGCATAGTAAATATAATCTTCATTCAGCTTCAACAAATTAAATTTTTTTACGTTTACCTTTTTTAAAACTCCTGGTGCTATAGGCGCCAGGATGGTTTCCCCCTCTGTCCCTAACTGTATGTGAGCCCCAACGTCTTCCCTGTCATCAATTATCTCCTTATAGCCCACTATTGAAGAAAACCCTATTGAAGCAGGATGAGCTCTGGTTACAAATATATCAGTTATGCTTTTTGGGTCCCATATAGCTTTTGCGCCGATAAAGCTTTCCTTTGAAATAACAGCATCTATTAGGGCAATATCTGCCAATTCCCTTCCTTTGTATATTTCTATCCGTTTGTTTTTATTGCATGTGGCAGCTTTGTCAAATAGACCTGAAGCTACAACAGCCGCAGCTATGCCGGCCACTGTTCCTTCTATCATAGATGGGTAGACGTTATTGGTGCCGGTTGATATCGGAAGCAGCGGCGTATCATTAATAACTTTGGCAATGGCCCTGTTGGTTCCGTCCCCGCCTAAAGACAATATGCAGCCGACGCCCTTTTTTTCCATCATACTGGTGGCAACCATAGAATCCTTGAAGCTAGCAGTTAGAGGCATGTCCAGTATTTCCACATCAGCTTTTAACTGTTTTAGATAGGCAAGGTCGCTCGCTGCCTTGTAGCCGATATTAAAAGTATCGGCCATTATATAAATCTTCTCAATTCCCAGCTCCTGGGATGCCAGTATTATTCTCTTTACAATATTTACTTTTTCATTGTTATCTATTATCGTCGCATGTGCAACCAACCTTCTTATATCCTTACCTGAGGCAGGATTTGCTATTATTCCAATTTTTTTCATGCCGTCCTCCATCAAGGTGAGGGGATAACTGAAGTTACCCCCTCACCTTTTTTAATCTATAAAATTGACTTCACCCCATTTATTATGTCAATTTCATTGGGTATTACATAGTTTTCAAGCAGAGTAGTGAAAGGTATCGGCACATTTAATGACCCTATTCTCACTATTTGAGCATCCAGATAATCAAAAATCTCTTCGGCAATTAGTGCAGCCAGTTCTCCTCCCCATCCGCCTCTCTTAACCTCTTCCGTAACTATAACTACCCTATGGGTCTTCTTTACAGAGCTAAAGATCGTCTCCTTGTCCAACGGGAAAAGCGTCCGGGGATCAACGATTTCCGCTTCTATACTTTCTTTTGCAAGCTCCTTTGCCGCATTTAACGCCTTATGGACCATTAAACCTGTAGCCACTATAGTTACGTCACTTCCGGGCCTTTTTACATCGGCAACTCCGAGAGGAATCGGCTCATTCTCATCCGGGACCTCTCCTTTTAAATTATATAGAAGCTTGTGTTCTATAAATGCAACAGGATTATCATCCCTTATGGAGGAAATGAGCAATCCCAAGGCATCTTTGGGGGTTGAAGGATATACTACTTTAATGCCCGGCACGTGGGTCAACCAGGCCTCAAGGCACTGCGAATGCTGAGCCGCCGCCTGCAGCCCTCCACCTTCGGGAAGTCTTATAACCATTGGCAAAGAAATTTTTCCACCAAACATGTATCTCATCTTCGCTGCCTGGTTTACCAGTTGATCCATAGCAACGGTAACAAAATCCATAAACATTATTTCTGCTATCGGTCTCATACCCGTCGCAGCAGCGCCTACTGCGACGCCGGCTATGGCTTCCTCCGATATCGGAGTATCCCTTACCAATTCCTCTCCAAATTCATCGACAAGACCCTGGGTGACGCCGAAGCATCCACCGAATTTCCCTACATCTTCACCTAATATGAATACCCGCGGGTCCCTCTTCATTTCATTCCTTATGGCTTCCCTTATAGCTTCAGCATACGTTAATTGTCTCATCTTACTCTCCCTTCCTCCACAAGGTCTGTATAGACATCTTCAACAGCAGAAGTCTCCTCAGGATAGGGGCTCTCTTCTGCAAACTTTACAGCTTCCTCAAGTTCTCTTATTATGTTTTCTTCAATATCTTTTAATTCTTCCTCTGTGGCGATGTTATTGTCCAATATATACCGAACCAACCTGGGTATAGGATCCCTTTCCATCCATTCTTCCACTTCTTCCTTGGGCCTGTACACCGTCGGATCTCCTTCAAAGTGACCTCTCCACCTGTAAGTCTTGCACTCAATAAGTGTCGGCCCAGCACCCTCTCTTGCTCTTTTTACAGCTTCCCGTGCAGCTTCATAAACGGCCAGCACGTCATTGCCGTCTACCGTTACTCCGGGGAAGCCATAAGCCATTGCCCTGTCAGCTATATCGGCTATTGCCTGGTGCTTATCCTGCCTCATGGATATACCATAAAGGTTATTCTCACATACAAAAACAACAGGCAATTTCCATATTGAAGCAATGTTTAGAGCCTCGTGAAAAGTTCCCTGATTAGAAGCTCCATCGCCGAAGAAGCACACCGTAACTTGATCTGTGCCCCTCAATTTTGCCGACAGCCCCGCACCGCAAGCTATAGGAAGGCCACCGCCCACTATACCATTAGCACCTAAAATTCCTTTTTGTACATCGGCAATATGCATAGAGCCCCCCTTACCTTTACAGTATCCCGTCACCTTACCGTAGAGCTCAGCCATCATAAATTTGAGGTCGCCACCCTTGGCGATCAGATGTCCATGGCCTCTGTGAGTGCTGGTTATATAGTCTTTATCCGTCAAATTTTCGCAAACTCCTACAGCAGTGGCCTCCTCACCTATATACAAATGAACGAAACCAAGAATCTTTCCCTGGGCAAATAACTCCGAAACCCTCTCCTCAAACTTCCTTATCTTATTCATTTTGGTGTACATATCAAGAAACAATTCTTTTGTTAAATCCACAAATACCCCTCCTTCCTTATTCTATGCCTACCGTTATACAGGCAACAGCAACTTCTATACTGTCATTTATGTCTCCAAATTGAGTCAGATTGAGACCCGAAACACTCATTCCCCCTTCAACCGCTTTTACAGACTTTTTCCCAATTGGTAATAATTCTTTTATGGCATCTTCATCAATCTCTTCAGGTCTCGATACCGCCACCGTAACTTCTACAATCACATCGTCCAGGTTCTCAATGTTTAAAATTTCAGTAAGCCCACACAGGCAACTGTGTGAAATCGCATCTTTCACAGCTTTTTTGGCCGCATTGTTCACATCCTGTCCATGGAGGTCAACTCCATATCCAAATTCGATCACAAATCTTCTTATAAAACCACCTCCTCTCGTGCTCATATTTTTCCACCTTGAAACTTTTATATGGCTTTATTTCCATGCTTATAGGTGCAAAACTCGTGCCAAACAAAAAAGCCCGCATTTTTGCGGGCTCTAGGTCAACGCGTCTCAGTTATGACACAGCGCCTTTTCTCATTATTGATATAATACAGATTTCTAAAACTATATAAACCTAATTAAAAATCTCACTTTGATTCATTTTTATGGACTTCAAGTCTATATTATATTTTCTAATCTTTCGATACATCGTAGCCCTGCTTATATTAAGAAGTTCAGCCGCTCTGTTTACATTACCTTTGCAATTCAAAAGTGCATTTTTAACATTTTCTCTTTCGAGAGCCTCAAAAGGAAGAACCGAATCTAAATTAATTTTGCCCTTTTTCACACTTCGAAGTATGTTATCCGGCAAATATTCTTCAGTAATAACATCTCCTTCACACAAATAATACGACCTTTCTATCGCATTCTGAAGTTCTCTGACATTTCCGGGCCAGTCATAATTCTTTAATTTTTCTATATAATCTTTGCCCAAAATCTTGGGATGAGCGATGTTTTTGTGATTTAGCCTTTCTATAAAATAGCGGGCCAGCAATTCTATATCCTCTTTTCTATCCCCCAGGCGCGGCAGTTTTATGTTTATAACATTAAGCCTGTAATAAAGATCTCCTCTAAAATTTTTCCTTTCCACCTCTTCCCTCAGGTTTCTGTTCGTAGCGGCTATGATTCTTACATTAAGCCTTTTTTCATAGGTCCCTCCAATCCTGGTAATCCTCTTATTATCCAGAACTCTCAGCAGTTTAGATTGCAGATCCAGTGGCAATTCTCCAATTTCATCAAGGAATATCGTACCGCCATCGGCCAATTCAAATTTGCCCGGATGACCTTCCTTCAATGCTCCCGTAAAAGCTCCTTTTTCATACCCGAAGAGTTCGCTTTCGACCAGCTCCCTTGGAAGCGAAGCACAATTCACTGCAACGAACGGTCCCTGGGCACGTCTGCTGTAATTATGAATAGCCTGGGCGAATAACTCCTTTCCCGTCCCGCTCTCTCCTTCTATAAGGATATTGCAGTCACTCAATGCCGCCCTCTTGGCCGACTCTATGATCCTCTTCATCTCTTCATTTCTTGTTATTATATCCTCAAACCTGTAAGCTGCTTTATATCCCACTACTCTATTAACAACATTGTGAATATATTTTACTTCTCGAAAAGTTATGACAATTCCTATGCTTTTTTTGTTCGATACCACAGGAACCGCATTTACGCTGCACGCTATTCTCTTATCCTTCACATAAAAATTGCAATCTATGTCATAGTAAGGATTCCCTGATTTCAAAACAGTATTTACGAGATTCACATCCCGCAGCAAATCTTTAATATCTGCTTTCAAGATTTCCTCTAGCGTAAGCCCTAAAATTTTTGCAGCCATGTCATTTGCCTTTTTCACCTGTAAATTTTCATCCGTTATTATCATGCCTTCAGATATCGAATCATAAGTAGCATTTATAAGTTTATGCGATCTCATTAAAGCCATCTGTTTTTCTATCGAATAAGCACCAGCCAGAACTATACCCAAGGTATGAGGGTGAGCTTTATAACAGCTTCCTGACATATCGAGACATCCTATTATATTGCCTTCTTCATCATGGATAGGTGCCGCAGAGCATGTCCAGGAATGATGCGTTATACAGTAGTGCTCAGCACCTATAACCTGTACAGGTTTATCCGTAAATAAAGAAGTTCCTATGGCGTTTGTCCCGACCGCTTTTTCCGTCCACAGTGCACCTTTCACGAAGTTTAGTTCAACAGCCCTTTCCATAACTTCTTCGTCCCCGATGACATCTATCAGATAGCCATCTTTATCCACAAGTATTATTACAAAACCAGAACCTGCCACCATATTATATATGTTTTCCATTATCGGATGAGCTATTAAGATCAATTCTTCGTTTTCCTTTATCCTAAGCTCCAATAAATCTTTGCTTAATACTTTTCCAACTCCTCCCATAGGGTCTACTCCAAATTTTTTGCATCTTTTCCACGATTCAGCAATTATAGGTTTTATGAATGGATTTAGATTTCCGTTTTCTATGAAATCTTTCCAAGCCTTTTTAATAAATTCCAGGTAGTTTTCCAAAACTTTCACCCCCTTGCCCGACAGCTTGCCGTGCAATTTATTGTGTACAGTGATACTTCCCGTTTATATTATATCTTTTTTAAAAATTCATTACAATCCTTAAAAGACAATGTGGTTATTTTAGGAAAATGGGTATGAAAAATAATGTGCTTTTTCTAATGTCTAAAAATTAAGGTATACTGTATACAAATCTACAAACATTTTCTACTATTCAAAAAGCAGCAATAACTTAAGACTTGAGCATTCACAATGAATAAGGGAATTAGGTGAGATTTTAAAAAGTTATTATGACAGCCGCCATCCTTCCGAGGGATTTTTGTATAATAGCTACTTCCTCATTGAGTACGCCATTCTCCTGAAAGTATGCCTTTTCCCCCTTATGGCAATGGAAAGGGCCATTATGTTTTCCGGAAATGCTATCCCAGAATATCCAGCATCACCTATATGCTGGATGTCGGCTCCAGCCATTTTCGAGAGCAAAGCTATATTTTCTATAACTCCCGCCGTTGCCCCTTCCTGAGAGGTACCTATGGTGGTCATGGCAAGAGCTCCGGCTTTGTGGATTTTTTCTATCATTTGCTTTGCTAGCTCAAGGTCGACACCCACAACTGTCCCCGGCGCCGGAACAAGGACAACGTCGGCTCCGGCCTTCGCAAAATCACCCAAAGCCTCCGGATCGTAAATATTTTCACCGCCAGCAGCATGCATCTTGCCAGCCATTATTAAGACGTCTTCGCCCAATATTTTCCGGGCTTTTTCAATACCCTTCAGGATACCTTCTTTCGATACGCCGGTCTTCGGATTTCCGGTTATCACCACGTAGTCGAATCCCATTTCGACTACCTTTTCGAGGTTTTCCTCGCTCAATACTCTGCCACCGGGATAATCCTTGTCTTCCGGTACCGGCTCTAAATTTACGCCAATAAACCTTCCCACAATCTCCTTAATCTTTCGGGCATACCCCGAGATATCTCTTTTTTGCTCCAGCCTTTTCATCAATTGATTCAAACTTTCCAATCCAAGTGTAAGGTCGATTCCTTCATCGTCTATTCCGTACACGAAGGGCCTTTTAAGATCCAGCGTGTTCAAGGTTATAAGGTCCGCCCCGAAGGATGCCGCAAGTTCTACGTTGCTCACGCCATAGATAAGAGGCATCACAGCGATAACCGTCTCAGCCATCACCGTCCTTCCTTCGGACGCTTTTATGCAATCTATTATTTCTGATTTTTTCATAGTCATGAAATCGTTAAAGCCCAATTCAAAAATCCTTTTCATTTATTCTCATCCTTTCTTTTTAGAAAAACCTCAATTAGCACGTCCTGGCCTTTCTTGACTTCCTTTAGGCCGCTTAATTTTATCTTATCCACCAGGTCCATTTCAGGGATAACTAAAGGACTTACTATTGGAAAACCCTTATCTTTCATAAGTCCAATCTCAAACTCTACAAGAGGAGTCCCCTCCTTTACAGCTTGCCCTTCCGACACGAGAACCTTAAATCCTTCACCTTTTAGGTTGACTGTCTCTATTCCTATATGGATGAGCAGTGGAAGCCCTTCTTTTGATTCCACCACAAGAGCATGACCCGTCGGGAAAACCTGCTTTACTAAGCCATCGAATGGCGAAACCACCAATCCTTCGGAAGGCTCTATGGCTATCCCGTCACCCACCATTTTTGCGGAAAACACTTTATCCGGAACTTCCTCAAGGTCCACCACCTTTCCGCTCATCGGTGCCATGATTTTCACCACAGGGTCGCCTAGTTTATTTCTGCCAAAAATGCTAAAAAGCACTCTTTTGTCCCCCTTATTTTTAAATTTCGCGCGGCGAGTTTTACTCGCCGCGCTCTTTTTACTAGATTATAGCATTTTCTTTATCTCTTCTGCTATCAATTCAGCCTCGGTTCCTACTACAACCTGCAGATTTCCGCCGCCAAGCCTCATTACACCGGTCGCTCCTGCTTTTTTCAAAAGCTCTTCATCGACTGCCTTTTCGTCTTCAACCGTTAACCTCAAGCGGGTTATGCAGGCATCGAGGGATTTTATGTTGGCTTTGCCGCCAAGGCCCTTTAGAATCTTCTCTGCCCTTTCGCTTGCCTTTGCCGTAGTTTTAGTCTCGGTGGCCTCGCCTTCTATCCTGCCCGGCGTCGGCAAATCGTATTTCCTTATGATGTACCTGAAGATTGCATAATAGATGGCACCGTAGACAAGGCCGATAGGTATTAAAAGTATCGGTTTTGTGGCAAGCCCGTAATTTAAGACATAGTCGATAAGCCCTGCGGAAAAGCCAAAACCGTGCCTTATGCCAAAGGCATAAGTCAGTGCAAGGGAAACCCCGGTCAAAATCGCATGTATAGCATACAAAACAGGTGCAAGGAACATGAAGGAAAATTCTATCGGCTCCGTAATTCCGGTGAGGAACGAAGTCAGAGCGGCGCTAAAAAGCACTCCGCTTACAGCTTTCTTCTGCGAATCCTTAGCTTCGTGCAACATCGCAAGGCACGCTGCCGGAAGCCCGAAGAGGAAAATTGGGAAAAATCCCGTCATGAAGATACCGGCTGTCGGGTCGCCAGCAAAAAACCTGTGAAGGTCACCTGTGACTACTTTGCCCGCCGCATTGGTGTACTCGCCAAAAACGAACCACACAAGGCTGTTTATGACGTGGTGAAGTCCGAAGGGTATCAAAAGTCTGTTCAAAACCCCGAAGACGAATACGCCAAGCACACCGGCTCCGATTATCCACTCGCCTGCTGCGTAAATCGCCTTTTGAATGGGCGGCCACACAAAACCTAAAATTATGCCGAGGATTAACATTGTCGCCGAAGTCACTATTGGAACGAAGCGTCTTCCCCCGAAGAACCCGAGGAAGTCCGGAAGTTTTATGTCTTTGTACTTGTTGTAAAGTTGTGCCGCCACTATACCAGTTATTATTCCACCAAGAACGCCCATGTTTATGTCCTGGTTTATGGCCTTGAGAACATTTATGAGTACATAATATCCTACTCCTCCGGCAAGGGCTGCAGCTCCCGCACCGCCGGCAAGGCCCATCGATACTCCAAGGGCAAATATCAGCGGGAGGTTGTCAAAAATTGCCGCGCCGCCTGCCATTACCACCGGAATATTGAGCACATCCTCAGCTCCAAGCCTCAAAAGGAGTGCCGCGGCAGGCATCACTGCGATCGGCATCATAAGAGCTTTGCCCAATTTTTGCAGGCTGCCCAAAATACCTTTCACGGTTATGACCCCCTTTGAAAGATTTTAAATAGTAGTATTTGCTTTTTTATCGTTTTTCCAATCCACCACCTCCTTGCCAAAACAAAAAGCCGGGAAGGAAATATACTCCCTTCCCGGCTAATGCCCGCTTTTTTCGGTAACACGCCGGTTTCAAACCTGATATTATCTGCAATTGTAAAAACATTTGTGTATATATATTACCACATCACGATAATAAAAGCAACTATGAAAATCAGCACACCATCAGCATTTTATTCCGTATTCCTTTATTTTTCTATATAAGGTGGAACGGGGAATGCCCAGAATTTCTGCAACCTTCGTTTTATTTTTAAAAACTTTTATACTCTCTTCTATAACGCTTTTTTCTACTTCATAAAGTTTCGGCCACCGCTCTTTAAGTAAATCAAAATATTTATAAGTGTTTCCCTTAAGAAGGTAATCGGGCAGGTCCTCTACGGTTATCGAGCCGTCATCATCGATAATGAGGCTTTTTTCCAGGATATTTTCAAGTTCCCTGATGTTCCCAGGATAATCATAATTCAAAAGCAATTTCATTGCAGCCGATGCGACCTTCGGCTTTTCCTTGCCGAGCCTTGACGACAGTTTGTTCAAAAAATAGGAAATATAAAGGGGAAGGTCTTCCTTTCTTTCCCTTAAAGGCGGAAGGTCTATTTTTATTACGTTCAAACGGTAATACAGGTCTTCTCTGAACTTCTTTTCTTTTACCATCGTTTCTAAATCCCTGTTAGTAGCTGCTATCACCCTTACATCCAGTTTTATTTTCTGTGTGCCCCCTACCCTCATAATCTCCTTTTCCTGCAAGACCCTTAAGAGTTTTACCTGCAAAGCGAAAGGCATATCTCCTATTTCATCGAGGAAAATCGTCCCGCCGTTTGCTTGTTCAAAAAGACCGGGCTTGCCTTTAGACGATGCTCCTGTGAAGGCACCCCTTTCGTATCCAAAAAGCTCGCTCTCCAAAAGGTTTTCGGGTATAGCCCCGCAGTTTACCGCAACGAAGGGTTTATTTTTTCTTGTGCCTTTTTCGTGGATGAATTTTGCCACCACTTCCTTACCGGTGCCGCTTTCCCCTATTATCAGCACATTAGAATTTACATTGGCCGCTTTTAACGCGAGGGAAAAAGCCTTTTGCATTTTTGCGTTCTTGCCAATTATTGGCTCTTCATTCCCCATAAAGCTAGAAAGCTGAAGGGAAAGCTTATTTATCTTCTCTTGCGCTTTTATGAGCCTTGCGTTTAAAGTTTCAAGTTCCGTGATGTCTAGAAAGACCGAAATAGCCCCTATTAATTCGTTGCTCTCCTTGTCTTTTATAGGCACTATATTGGAAATTACGTACCGGTCGTTTACTCGGGTCTTTACCCCGAGCTTTTCCTTCCCAGTTTTTATCACTTCCGGGATGGAGGATTCCGGCGCCACATCTTTGACATATTTTCCTAAAATCTTGCTGTTTTCAAGGCCGGTAATCCTTTCATTTGCTTCGTTTACATAGAGCACTTTTCCATCCCTGTCGGCAATTACGATTCCCTCATGAACGTGGTTTAGAACGATTTCAATGCTATTTATCATTTCGGAAAGGATTTTCACTGGCGCACCCCCTTCCGCCCAAAATATCAGGTCTAGGTACTACTATTTTATCACAATTTTATAGCCTAGCTCTTTTCCTTTTATTCCCATAAATTAACTACACAAAAAACCTCTAGAGCAGGCACGGCGGCTAATATTTAGCCCCGCGTTGCCAAACTCCAGAGGCTTTTTATTCCGCAAACAAATTCATCTATTTGCCTTTCTTAAAGCGATGGAGATGAAGAGTGCAAGGCCTCCATAGAGCAGCGTAACGCCGAAAATAAGCATTGCTATCGCGCCGGGTTCCATTGCCCCGTTAGTCATTTTCAGACACCACCTTTTTGTCCGTTTGCAAGTAGGGGTCCATTTTGGTCCACGGCCTCGACGAAAGGTATAAAGCCGCAACAAGCATCCCTATCGCCGCACCCCAGCCAAGAATTACCACAGCGCTCATTGGATATCCGCCATAAGGCGCTTTGAACTCATTGACGATGTTTTGTATAAACATGTAACCCAAGATAGCAGGAGTGAGGTACTTCACGCAAAAGTCCAACCACCAGCCTATTTTGAAATCCGAATATCTGTTGGCGTGCTCTTTTATTTTATCCGTTCCGTACACGTATCCCAGCAAAATGGCCTCTATTAACCCCAAGAGGGCTATCCCGTAGTTTCCGACGAAGTGGTCTACGATATCGAGGATGTGAACGCCTGCGCCGGTAGCGATAAACATGCTTCCTAAAAATCCGCCGATGGATATCCTCGTTATTATACTCTCCCTCGACATATTGTACTTATCAAGGGCAGCGGTAGCAAAGGATTCCAACATGGAGATGCTAGAAGAAATCCCGGCTATGAACAGCGCAAAGAAGAAAATAATTCCGAAAATGCTCTGCAGGAACTTGGGCATTGGCAGCATACTTATGGCTTTTGGGAATGCTACAAAAGCCACACCTGCACCGCTTGTCGCTACCTCTTCAAAGGGCACTCCCGAAGCCACAGAGACATAGCCGAGGATGCTGAATACGGCAAGTCCCGCCATGAAATCGAAGCTGGAGTTTGAAAATACGGTAATAAACGAGTTGTTGACAATATCAGATTTTTCCGGCAAGTAACTTGCATAAGCTATCATAACGCCAACAGCCAAGGTAGTGGAAAAGAATACCTGAGCGTAAGCAGCTATCCATACCTTCGCGTTCATTATCTTTGAAAAGTCGGGCTTTAAAAACCAGTTGAGGCCATAAGCCGCACCGGGTAAGGTTAAGCCTCTTATTGTAATGATTACCATTAAAATTGCCAATAACGGAGTCATTACTTTGCAGGCTTTTTCAATGCCGCCTGATATTCCCTTTTTGGTAATGGTGTAATTCAAAAGCCATACGATTGCTACTCCTGCTGCTATATTCCACCTGAAGCCACCGAGGTCCCATGGGCCGCTGGACACTCCCAAAAATTTCCCGCCGAAAAAGGCGTTTGGATCGGCGCCCCACGCCTGCGTGATGGCAAATACAAGATAATTCAAGCTCCACGCAATTATAGCCGAATAATAGCACATCACTATGAGGGGCACCATAGTCTGCCACCAGCCGATAAATTCGTACTTCTTTCCGAGTTTTGCAAAAGAAAGGGTGGCTCCGCCTCGCATCTTATGGCCGAAGGAAAACTCCATAATCATAAGGGGCACTCCCGCAGTGAGGAGCGCAAAGAAATAAGGGAGGATGAAGGCGCCCCCTCCGTTTTGATAGGCCATGAAGGGGAAGCGCCAGAAATTCCCGAGGCCGACGGCAGCGCCTACAGTCGAAAAGATAAATCCAGCTCTCGACTTCCACTGATCCCTTTCAAAATTTTCCATAACCTCACCCCTAAAATTTTTATTTTATTCAACCGGCTCTAACCTTGCGAGGAAGTGCCTGAGCACCGGCGGTTCGTAGACCAACCTTAGGCCCTTTAAAGACTCCCGCCTCGCGTAGACCCTTTTTACTGCTTCTGCAATTACATCCATGTGGCTGTTGGTGTAAACCCTCCTCGGTATGGTAAGCCTTACGAAATCCATCGCCGGGAGTATTTCCTCTTTCGTTATCGGGTCTCTGCCCGCAAGTAAGGTTCCCACTTCTACCGCCCTTATACCCGCTTCAATGTAAAGTTCCACACATATCACCTGGGATGGGTACTGGGTCTGGGGGATGTGCGGCAGGAACTTTTTGCCGTCTATGAATACTGCGTGTCCACCCGTGGGATATTGAATAGGTATGCCTGCCTCCCTGAGTTTGTCGCCGAGGTATTTGACCTGGTTAACCCGCCAGTATAGATAATTTTCGTCGAGAACCTCTTCCAAACCGCGAGCCATGGCTTCCATGTCTCTTCCTGCAAGGCCGCCGTAAGTTACAAAACCTTCCATGGGAACTACCATCTGCTGTACTTTCTTGTAAAGTTCTTCGTCGTCTTTAATCGCTATCATGCCTCCGATATTCACGAGAGCATCCTTCTTCGCCGACATGGTGAAGCCTTCAGCGTAGGAGAACATCTCTCTTACGATCTCTTTTATCGTCTTATTTTCATATCCTTTTTCTCTTTCCTTTATAAAATATGCGTTTTCTGCAAACCTCGCAGCATCGATGAAAAACCTTATGCCGTATTTATCCGCTAACTTTTTGACTTCCTTGATATTCTCCATTGATACCGGCTGGCCGCCTGCGCTGTTGCACGTTACCGTTGCAAGGATGAAAGCTACATTTTCGGGCCCGACTTCTTTAATGAAGGCTTCCATTCTTTCTATGTCAAAATTTCCTTTAAAGGGGTGATAATTTTCGGTATCTTCAGCTTCTTTTATCACAAAATTTTTGGCAATGCCTCCTGCCAATTCGATATGCGCCTTTGTCGTATCAAAGTGCATGTTGCCCAAAACGTACTGCCCTTTTTTGATGAGGAGGGGGAACAGGACCTTTTCAGCACCCCTGCCCTGATGGGTGGGGACGGTGTAGTTATACCCGAATACATCCTTTACCACTTCGCACAGGTGGATGTAATTCCTGCTTCCCGCATAGGCCTCATCGCCCAGCATCATTCCGGCCCACTGGTAATCGCTCATTGCTGATGTGCCGCTGTCGGTCAAAAGGTCGATGTATACATCTTCCGATTTCAACATGAAGGGGTTATATCCCGCTTCTTTTATCTTTTCAACTCTCTCCTCCCTCGTCAGTATCTTTAAAGGTTCCACCATCTTTATCCTATAAGGTTCCGCCATCCTTGTTAGGTCGTCCAGCACCATTTTTAAGCCTCCTTTTGGTTTATAAATTTTTTACGTTCAATTCAACTTTCCTTGCAATCTTCATGCCACAGTCTCAAATTTGGCTTTTTGCGATTTTGCATAGGCATAATAATTTGCAAAAAATTTAATTTGTTTCAATATGGTACAACTTTGATATATTGTCTTATATTGATACATTTTAGGCAAAAAATAAAGATTGAAATTGTCCAATATTGATACAAGTTAATTTCGAATTTTAAATTATTGAAGTTACTTTCTGCTTATTCAAAATTTATTATATGTGCATCACAATTGTTCTCCGGCTAATGATAAATTAATCCTTTGAATGTGCACTGCAAGATACCCCAACTCATCGTCAGGAACTTTTTTGCCCATGCGTTCGTAAATAAAATTACCTAGTCTTTTAGCTATTGCGTAGCTTCCTCGAAACTCCCTTTTTATATTGGCAAGAAGCGGGTTCTTTATGGGAATGTCCTTATCTATCCTTTCCAATGTAAATCTCAGGTGCACCAGTAGTCTAGCATAATTTATGCCGTCCCTCTCGATTTTTCTCCCCAGTTCTTCTTCAATTATCTCTATCATTTTGTTTATCATCGAAGCGTACTTCACGGTCTTTGAGACTTCCCTGTTCGACTTAGCGGAGTGTATGTGCATCGCTATAAAGCCCTTTTCTCCATCGGGAATTTCTACTCCGAACCTTTCCTCTATGAGCCTTGCCGCTCTGCAGGCAAGTTCGTAGTCCTCAGGATACAGCACCTTTATCTCGTCTAAAAAAGGGTTTTTTATCTCCAAACCAACGGCGAGGCGCTCCAGAGTAAAATTTATATGGTCGGCTAAGGCCACGTGGATGTGTTCGTTCAGGGGAGTCTTAAATTCCTTGCACGCCATAGCTATGATCTCTTCTGCAACACCTATCACGCGCTTATCTATTCTGTTTATCACAGTTTCATAATGCCTAAATTGGTCTTTGTCGAAAAAATAAAAAACTTTTTCTATCTTCGCATCGTCAACACTGATACCCGGTCGAGCGTTAAATCCTATACCTCTCCCGACCAGCACTACTTCCTCTTTTGTTTTTTCGTCCGAAGCAAGTACTACATTGTTGTTGAAGGATTTTATGACGGTGTAAGTTGCCAAAGCTGACTCCCCCACCTATATTATACTGAAATTTTAGGCTATATAGTTTATTATAGCAACATTTCAGTTTCTAAATCTATGCTTAGTTAAAATTTTGCCATAAAATCTTATTACTTTTTAATCCATTTTTCTTTGCCATAACCAAAACATTTATGTTAATATATAGCAAGGTGATGTTATGAAAGCAGAAAGAATAAAAGCTTACCTTGCGGGAGTGGGCTATTCCACAATTTTCGGTTTTTCCTTTCTCTTTACAAAAAATGCTCTCGATAAAGTCGATCCCCTAAGGTTTATAGGTTTCAGGTTTGCCGTGGCGGCTTTGGCGGTTACGACATTAGCATCGCTTGGCATCGTGCCTGTCTCGTTTAAAGGGAAAAGCTTCAAGCCGCTCCTTTTCGTCTCGCTTTTGGAACCGGTATGCTATTTTATATTTGAAACCCTTGGAGTGAAGCACACCACGGCCTCTCAGGCGGGCTTAATGATTGCCCTAATACCTATATTTGTTGCGGTACTAGGAGCCTTAATATTAAACGAAAAGCTTAGTGTACCCCAGATATTTTTCACAGTACTCTCCGTTGCAGGCGTTATGGTCATTGCCTCTTCGCAAGGAGCATCAGATGTAGCTGGGAGCAAGATAGGGCTTGTTTTACTGCTAGGCGCCGTCATATCCGCAGCATTTTTTAATATTTTCAGCAGAAAATTTTCATCGAATTACTCTCCCTTTGAGATTACTTTTGCCATGATGTGGGTCGGGGCGATCTTCTTCAATGGAGCCGCATTTATTCTTTTTATGAGGTCTGGTAAAGTCGCCGATTATTTTTCACCGTTTTTCGACCCCCAGGTGATCTTCGCCCTTTTGTACCTTGGACTTTTATCGTCGGTTGTAGCTTTTTTCCTCGTAAATTTCACGCTTTCAAGACTTCCTGCCTCCCGTTCGGCTGTCTTTTCTAATCTCACCACGGTCATCTCGGTCCTGGCGGGGGTAGTCTTCCGCCGCGAACCCTTCACCCTGACCCATGCGGCAGGGGCATTAATGATTCTTCTCGGCGTCTGGGGCACGAACCGCTTTTCACCTGAAGGAGAAAAAAGTCCCCGGAATTCGGGGGCCGCATGTTAAACAAATCGGGCGGGTACTTTTAAGTTCCGCCTTCAACTTCGAAAATCAAAAACTTCTCCTCCCACTATGACAGTTTTTATCTCCAGGTTGTCGTCGAATATCACCATGTCGGCGTCTTTCCCCACCTCTATGCTGCCCTTTCTGCCTGCAAGCCCGCAGGCTCTGGCAGGATTCAAACTCGCCATCCGGAGCGCATCTTTTAAAGGCAACCCTAGTTCCTTTACCAAGTACCTTACAGCCCTGTCGAGGGTGAGGGTAGAGCCGGCGATAGTGCCGTCGGCCAAAGCGGCCCTGCCGTCTTTCACAAAAACCCGCTGACCGCCCAAGGTATATTCGCCATCGGAAAGCCCGGCCGCCATCATGGCGTCCGACACCAGCACAATCTTTTCCCTGCCTTTGGCGCGGATTATAAGGTCTACGGCGGCCTTGCTGAGGTGAATCCCATCGCATATTATCTCGCAGTATACCCTGTCGTCGGTCAGGCACGCCCCAACCGCACCCGGCTCCCGGTGTTCAAACCCCCTCATACCGTTGAAGGTATGAGTAGCAAGGGTTATACCGAGATTTATACCCCTTTTTGCCTCTTCGTACGTGGCATCGGTATGCCCCATGGCAACGGTAATCCCCTTTTCTTTCAAAAACTTAATCGCGTTTTCTGCCCCCTCCACTTCAGGGGCAAGGGATACCACCTTCACGGTACCGCAGGAAGCCTCTATCAATTCTTTCAACTCTTTTACGTCCGGTTTTCTTATATGTTCGGAGGGTTGGGCCCCCTTTTTTTTCGGTGAAAAATAGGGCCCCTCCAGATATATCCCGAGCATCCTCGCTTTTTTTCCGCCGCTTTGTTTTCTCATGTAAGTGGCCGCCACAGAAAGGGCCTTTTTCATTTCGTCGAAAGAAGCAGTCATTACGGTGGCCAAAAACCCAGTGACACCGTGGGTCAAATGGAACTTTGCCATGGTCTCGTAAGCCTCGAATGAGGCGTCCATGAAGTCTTTGCCGCAGTTCCCGTGGTTGTGGATGTCGATAAAGCCCGGCCCTAAGTAATGCCCTTTTGCGTCCAGAACGACGTCGGCCTTTTCTTCAGGCAAATCCTTCTTGATATCGACGATTATGCCATTTTTTACCATGACCGTATGCCCTTCCAACAATTCATAAGGGGTTATTACCCTCGCATTTTTCACGACCAGATTCATTATGTTCACCTACCTTCCGACAGTGCCCGGTGCGCCGCCCTTTTTCCCGCAGTAGACTTTTGCGGCCTCTTCATCCATTATGATGGTGACGTCCCGGTGCAGTAGCAAAAACGAGGCCGGTACTTTCGTCGAAACGGCGTCCTCATCCAAAAGCTCCGCCATTATTTTTGCCTTTTCCCTTCCGCTTGCAAGGAGAATTATCTTCTTTGCCTTCATTATGGTCCCGAGTCCCACGGTTATGGCCTTCTTCGGGACTTCGTCTATGCTTTCAAAAAACCGGGCGTTGGCCTTAATAGTGTCGGGCGCGAGATTGGTGACATGGGTGGCCGTCAAAAGCTCATCCCCCGGCTCGTTGAACCCGATGTGGCCGTTGACGCCTATTCCCAAGAGCTGAAGGTCTATACCCCCGGCCTTTTCTATAGCTTCGTCGTAGCGACGGCATTCTTCATCTATGTCCTCTGCAACACCGTTCGGTATGTGTATGTTCTCCGGCTTTACGTTGACGTGGTTGAAGAAATTGGAGTACATGTAGTAATGATAGCTGCGTTCGTCATCGGGAGAAAGGCCCAGGTATTCGTCGAGGTTGAAGGTTATTACCCGGGAAAAGTCAACCTCGCCGTTTTTGTACATCTTCACAAGTTCCCGGTACGTTCCCACCGGCGTTGCGCCCGTCGCAAGGCCGAGCACGAGATTCGGCTTTTTCTTTATTTCCTCCGCTATTATTTGCGCGGCCTTTTTGCTCATTTCTTCGTAATCTTTTGCTATAATCAATTTCATCCTCAAATCCCCCCTACCTGTTGATATTTACCGTTATTTTGAACTGGTCCGAACGGTAGTACGAGATTTCGTAAAAAACCGGCTTTGCTTGAAAGTTCAGGCTCTCCACCTTTAAAAGAGGCTCTGTCCCCCGCAGCATTAGCAGCTCTTTTAGTTCCGGCGTTGAAAAAATAGCAGAAAAACTGGTCTTCGATTTCCTGATCTCAATGCCGTAGCGTTCGCTCAACGTCGAAAAGAGCGAACCGGAAAGGTCGACGGACTCGATTCCGGGCACTAAAAGCACAGGGATGAACACCGTTTCCACCGCCACCGGTACGCCGCTCGCTTTCCTCAGCCGGGTTATCTTATATATTTCTTCTTTCGGCTCGATCTCGAGCAAATCCCCCAGTTCCCCCGCAGGGATTCTTTTGAATTCCAACACTTTAGTTTCAGGTATCATGCCTCTTGCTTTGACCATTTCGGTAAAGCTCATTATGCCTTCCTGCTCTATCGGGGGAATTGCGACGAAGCTCCCCCTCCCCCTTTCCCTCACTATGACTCCCTCGTGCTCAAGTTCCTTTAAAGCCTGCCTCACCGTCATTCTGCTGAGCCCGAAGCGCTCGCAGTATTCCCTCTCCGAAGGCAGCGGGTCCCCGGGCTTCATCCTCAGGTTTTTTATATCGTCCATTATTATTCTCTTTAGCCTGAAATAGGCTGGAATGGGCCCTTTTTTTACCGACATTAAAATCCCTCCACTTTTAATATATCATTATTTGGTATATAAGTCTAGATGTATATACATTGTAAATTAAAAAAATTTAAATTTTATAAGCGGCTTTTGCTATATCGAGGGCAGCCTGCATTGCAGTTTTAAAAGCACCGTTCGCCCAGGAATGGGTACCGGAAACATGTTCCCCCGCGAAGTAAACCCGGCCTTTGTATTCCGGGATGGACACGGCATAGGAGAATATCCTCTTTTGCTCAGGGAGGTAATACGAAAAAGCCCCGAGGTGCGCCGGTTCGTCGTCCCAATTAACCCTCACAAACTCGATGGCTACGTTATCAAGATAGCCTAAAGGAAGACCATGGACCTCTTCCACCTGCCTTTTGACGGTGTCGAAAGCCATGTCTTCCGGCAAATTGCCCAGTCTTACCGCATCCTGCGTGAAGTTATACGAGGCAAGCAGCACCCCCGGCTCCTCGGGAGAAACGCCGGGGCGAAAATCCCACTTGGTGTATTCTCCGGCTTTTACCAACCGTGCATGATCGGATGGATACCAAATCTGGGATATCAAAAGGTCCGTGTAGCTTCCGCCGCCTATTATCCGCTCCTCGGGTCCACCCTTTTCCCAGAACCGGAATCTACAAAAGAGGAGGCTTTTTTGAGCCTGGGCGTAGCCCAATTCCCGTATTGCCTGCATTTTTCTCGTGGAAAAAAGCGGGTCTATTTTGGCCTTTCTCAAGGTGGAAAACGGAAGGGCGCACACAACGAAGTCGAAATCTTCCTGCAGGTGGTCCCCGGTGTCCCCAATTTTATACCTTACTGTGACCCTGCCGTCGGGCCTCTGGCCGAATATCCCGTCCACGTAAGCACCGCGCTTTATGGAGACCTTTCCCAGAAGGTTCTTGGGGATACCCTTATATTCAAAAGGGCTTTCGTCCATAAGGGACCTGTAAAAAGCCCTGGGAAGCCTTACCGCACCTCCCACTATTTCGTAAAGGAAAACGAAATCGTAAGGGTACGTTTCCTGAAGGATTTCCATGTAGTTGTAATAGAGGAAGGAACCTACGAAGGGCGAAAGACTCCCTAAAAGGCTTATGGCGTCCTCGCTCAGGCCCGCCTCATGGAGAATGCCCCTTACACTGTAGCGGTCAAGGCAGAGTATCTCGGGGCTATATGCTTCTCTTATCGTAACAATCTCTGGTCTTATCCTTTCTGGCATCTTCAAAAGAGGCTTTTCGAGGGCGCAAAACAGAAGTTCTGCAGGTAGAGTGCTCCTTTCATTCAGAGATAGGTTAAATCTCGGATATATCCTTTTCACAACGTTTCTGCCTTTCGGGTCGTTTCTCACTCTCTCGCCCTTTATATACAATAAGGCATTTTGGTTGTTCTGGACGAAGGGCCGGGTATTGAGTCCGAATAGATTAATATAATGCCAGGTGGTCTCGTGGGAAACAGGAAACCTCATGGCCCCGAGTTCGCCGTAATACCTTTCTTCTTCGTCAAAATAATAGGTGTAAAAGCGTCCGCCGATTCTTTTCAATGCCTCGAAAACCGTGATGTCAAAACCTAACTTTCTGAGCTCAAAGGCTGCGGCAAGTCCCGCTTGTCCTCCTCCGATTATACCGACTCTCATCCCTTTAAAGCAGCCGGGCGGTGCAATGGTGGTAACATCGGGCGGAGGTGAAAGGGCCTTTATTACTTCATCTATATCCTCGGGGCGGCCCCCTTCTTTTAACGAATGCCACAAGAGAGCATGTCTTTCTTCATCTCTTGGATTATCGGGCATGTACGGAGGTATTTTTCCTTTTTCAGAATGCCAGTCTCTGTCATAGAACACGGTCCGCCCTCCTTTCAAAACTACAATTTACCTAATGAAAATCTATGAAAGAAAGGCGGATTTATTGCAAGTCCTATAATTTTCCCAGGATTCCTGCGGCGCTCTCCGCGGCCTCCAAAGTCCTTTCTACGTCCTCTTCGGTGTGGGCGGCGCTCAAAAAAACGGCCTCAAACTGGGAGGGCGGCAGGTACACCCCCTTTTTTAGCATTTCCCTGAAAAAGGCGGCGTACATCGTGGTGTCTGCCTTTAACGCCGAATCGTAATCCTTGACCTCTTCGCCGGTAAAAAACATCGTCAGCATGCTCCCTGCCCTGTTTATAAAGACGGGTATTTTTGCCCTTTCCATAATGTCCTTCAGCCCCCGGCAAAGTTTTTCAGAGAGCCTTTCCATTTTATCGTAAATCCCGGGATTTTCTGAAAGCACCTTTAAAGTGGCGTATCCGGCTGCGGTGGCGAGGGGATTCCCTGAAAGGGTCCCCGCCTGGTACACCGGCCCTTCGGGGGAAACCAGCCTCATTATCTCCTCCCTGCCGCCGTAAGCACCCACCGGCAGCCCACCACCTATGATTTTCCCGAGGGTCGTGAGGTCCGGCTCTATGCCGTAATAACCCTGTGCACCAGAAAAAGACAGCCTGTACCCCGTTATCACCTCATCGAATATCAATAAGGCCCCGTACTTTTTTGTAATTTCCCTTAAAGTTTCTAAAAAGCCTTCCTTTGGCGGCACTACTCCCATATTGCCCGCCACCGGCTCCACTATAACAGCCGCTATTTCATCGCCTTTTTTGGCAAAAATTTCGGCTACTTTCTCCTCGTCGTTGTAAGGCGCTACAATGGTAAGGCCCGCAATTTCTTCAGGCACCCCAGCCGAATCGGGAACGCCAAAAGTTACAAGCCCAGACCCTCCCTTTATCAGGAGGCCGTCGGAGTGGCCGTGATAGCAGCCCGCAAATTTTACGATGTATTTCCTCTTAGTGTAGCCCCTTGCCAACCGGATAGCGCTCATGGTTGCCTCTGTGCCGGAATTCACAAGGCGCACTACCTCTACCGAGGGAATGCTTCTTACAATCTCTTCTGCAAGGAGCACTTCCATTTGGGTGCACGCACCGAAGCTCGTGCCTTTCTCCACCTGATTCTTTATGGCCTCGACCACTTCGGGATGAGAATGGCCCAGTATCAGGGGCCCCCAGGAGAGAACATAGTCTATGTATTCGTTGCCGTCCTCGTCCCATATCCTGCTGCCGTAACCTCTTTTTATAAAAACCGGCTCCATTCCCACGACCCGGAAAGCCCTGACTGGGCTGTTTACTCCTCCGGGCATTACGGCCCGTGCTCTCTCGAAAAGACTTCTCGACTTCAATTTTCGATATCCCCCTTTTTTTTCAGAATTCCGCTTTTATCAATTATCTCATCGTAAAAATTCACCTTTTCCTCCATGGAAAGCCCCGATTTTTTTACAAAGGTCCTTTCCTTTTCAAGCTTTGACAAAAGCTCTTCCACACCGGAAGGTATATTACTTTTAATCCATTCCTTCAGCCGTCTTGCGAGTCTCGGGCTTTTCCCTCCTGTAGAAACGGAGATGGTTAGGTGACCTTTTCGAAAATACGACGGGACTAAAAATGTGGAAAGCTCGGGGCTGTCTGCCACATTCACCGGAATGCCCCTCTTTACAGCCTCCATGGCCGCCAGCCTGTTGGTAATCGGGTCGTCCGAAGCGACAAAGACCAAAAAGGCTCCGTCGAGGTCTTCAGGGGAAAAACTTTTTTCTATTAATTTTATCTTCCCTTCTTGTGCAAGCCTTACTATGTCCGAACAGGCTCTCTTTGAAACCACCGCGACTTGAGCCTCACACTCGAGCAGCGACTTTACCTTTCTTGTGGCCACACCACCGGCACCTACGACAACACACCTCTTCTCCTTCAGGTTCATCATCAAAGGAAAGTAAAGAGCCATCTTGCCACATCCTTGGCAAAATAGGTTATTATAATGTCGGCTCCTGCCCTTTTTATGCAAGTAAGTAACTCAAGAACGGCCCTCTCTTCGTCTATGGCCTCAGCCGCAGACGCCGCCTTAATCATGGCGTATTCGCCGCTTACGCTGTAGGCCGCAACCGGCACCGGAAATGTCTTTTTCACCCGCCTTATGATATCGAGGTACCCTAAGGCCGGCTTTACCATCACAATGTCAGCCCCTTCTTCAATATCCAGCTCTACTTCCCTTATAGCCTCGTCTGAATTGGCGGGGTCCATCTGGTAAGTCTTTCTGTCCCCGAATCTCGGCGCGGAATCGGCCGCCTCCCTGAAAGGCCCGTAAAACGCCGAGGCGTACTTGGCGCTATAGGCCATTATGGAAACATTGGTATATCCACTTTCGTCCAAAGCGGTCCTTATAGCCAGCACCCGCCCATCCATCATGTCTGAAGGTGCCACCACGTCGGCCCCGGCCCTGGCATGGGAAAGGGCCACTTTCGATAGAACCTCCAAAGTGGAGTCGTTGTCCACCGCACCACCCTTTATCAGGCCGCAGTGGCCGTGGTCGGTGTAAGCGCATAGGCACACATCGGTGATAACGACAAGCGAAGGCTCTGCCTCCTTAATTGCGGCAATGGCTTTTTGCACGGCTCCATCGTTCGAGAATGCCTCGCTCGCCATGGAATCCTTTTTTTCTGGCACGCCGAAAAGCAATACCGCGGGTATGCCCAGGCTCTTTAACTCTTTCGCCACTGGAGCAAGCATATCGGCAGAGTAACGAAAAACCCCGGGCATTAACTTCACTTCCTGAATTACACCCTTGCCAGGCACCACGAATATAGGATAGACTAAGTCCTTTACCGAAAGCTCGGTTTCTCTTACCATATCCCTGATACCTTCCGACATCCTGAGCCTTCTCGGTCTTTTCAAAATCCGCACCTTTTTTCCCTCCCCATCCATAGCTCCAGCAAGGCTTTTTCTATGCCTTCCAATGTATTTTCCTCCGGCATCAAATCCACTTTCAATCCTCTCTTTTCTATGGCTTTGGCCGTAGTGGGTCCTATTGAAACTATCATCGCTTTCCCCTTAAGAAAAGAGAGGTCTTCTATCAATTGTTCAAGGTACATAAAGGTCGAAGGGCTTGTAAAAACCGCCGCGTCAAATCCCATTTCGGCCTCTCTTAAAATCCTCCATTTTTCACTGGTATTGGGAAGATTTCTGTACGCGGCAATTTTTTCGGCTTCGTAACCTAACTCCTCAAGCCCTTTTATTAGCTCTTTTCCGCCGATGTCGGAGGTAATCACAAGGGCTTTTCCACCTCTTTTCGCCGGTGGAATTGCTTTTAAAAGGTCCCCGGATGTATATTTTTCAGGCAGGATTTCTGGAAAAAGCAGGTTTTCCTTCAATATTTCTGCGGTTTTTTTCCCCACCGCGGCCAAAGTCGCCCTCGCCAGGTTTCTTACATCAAACCCTGTTTTTCTCATGGCAGATACTACGGACTTTACCGCATTGGGACTTGAAAAGATAACGAGGTCTTTTTCCACCATTTTATCAAGGGCCTTTTTAGATTCCTCGAAATCAAACACTATTTTAATGGTGGGGGAGCTGATGACCTGGGCCCCCAACTCTTTTAAAAGCGGAAAGTCGTCGCCACTACCCGTAGCCAGAATCCTTTTGCCGAAAAGCGGCTTTTTCTCGAACCAGTTGAGATATTCCCTCAAACTCACGGTTTCACCGACTACGAGCACCGCCGGGTTTTCTATCCCCGCATTCCGGGCTTTTTCTTCTATTTTTTCAAGGTCCGCTACCACCGTTTTTTGCTTTCTGGTAGTTCCCCACATCGTCGCAGCAGAAGGGGTCTTGGGGTCCTTTCCGTTCTCCATGAGGTTTTTTACAATGTAGCCCATGTTTTGCACCCCCATCAGGAAAATCAGGGTGCCTTCGAGCTTTGAGATGCATTTCCAGTCGAACTTATCCGCCACATGTTCGCTTCCCGCAAAGACATGAAAAGAGGAGCAAAACCCCCGGCAGGTTGCGGGAATCCCGGCGTAGGCCGGAACTGCAACGGCTGATGTAATGCCAGGGACGATTTCCACAGGGATTTTCCTTTCCGCAAGATAGAGCGCCTCTTCGCTGCCCCTTCCAAAGACGAAGGGGTCGCCTCCTTTTAGCCTGACCACGAGGCGGTTTTCTCTAGCTTTTTCGAAAAGAAGTTTATTAATTTCATCCTGCGGCACAGGGGTTTCACCCGGCGATTTCCCCACATCTATGAGCTCGGCATCTTCTCTTGCGAATTTCAGAATCTCTGGGTTTACCAGCCGGTCGTAGAGGACCACGTCGGCTTTTTTGAGCAATTCGGCCCCTCTTAAGGTGAAGAGGCCCGCATCGCCAGGGCCAGCTCCCACTAGATAAACCTTACCCGCCATCTTCATCACCCAGCAACTTTGCAAGATTTTCCCCCACTTCTCTCGGATTTCCGATATCGCCGAAAGTCGTAGATTTTTTTACCATTCCGTTTTTCTCCACCATGCCGGTGAGAACTATCTTACCGCCTTCAATCCTGGCGTAGGCTCCTATCGGAAAATTGCAGCTTCCGCCGAGGGCTTTCATGAATTCCCGCTCCGCGCAAATCGAAATTTCGGTGGGTTTGTGATTTATCTTTTTTAACAGCTTTTCGAATTCGCTTTCCTTTCTTGTTTCCACGGCAAGAGCTCCCTGCCCTGCGGCCGGCACCATTTCGCAGACGGAGAAATACTCCGCGATAAGACTTTCCATTTTCAAACGCTTAAGGCCTGCCGCGGCAAGGACTATGCCGTCCAAACCAAGTTCGTCCATCCTTCTCAGCCTTGTGGCAATATTTCCTCGAAGCGGGATTACCTCAAGGTCGGGCCTGAGCGCTTTAAGCTGAACCTGCCGCCTCAAACTGGAAGTGCCTATTTTTGAATGAGCACCGAGTTCTTTCAATGTCTTTTTGTTTTTCGAAATCAAAACGTCCCTGGGATCTTCTCTTTCCGAAACTGCCGCTATGGCAAGGCCTTCCGGTATTTCATAAGGCATATCTTTCATGCTGTGGACTGCAAAGTCGATTTCTCCTCTAAGCAGAGCCTCTTCTATTTCCTTTACGAAAAGGCCTTTCCCACCAATTTCCTTGAGGTCGGCTTTCTCCATCCTATCCCCTTTTGTCTTTATTTTAACGACTTGGAATTTCCAGTCGGGAAAATGTTCTAAAAGTTTTCCGATTATGATTTCCGTCTGAATCAGGGCAAGCTCACTTTGCCTTGTGCCCACCCGCACCAATTTAGCCGTCGAAATCACCCCCAGCAAAGAGCGCCAGGTGTTTTATCGTCTCCAGGTAAACTGCAGTCATTTTTGAACAAATCCTTTCCATGGCCCTCTTTATCTGCCTTTTTTCCTCGTCGTCCACATTTTGCAGCCGGCGGGTCAAATTTTCGAATTCTTCGGCGCATACGGTATTTGCAAAATCCGAAACCTTCCTTATAACCGGCACCACCTGAAGAGTTTTCAACCAATTCAGGTAATCCTTTACGGCACTATCTACCATTTCCTCGATTTTTTTAGCCAGGTAAAGCCTCTTTTTTTGGTTTTCCTCGGCGGTTTTTTTGAGGTCATCCAGAGTAAAGATTTGGACGTTGGGCAAACGGGCAACTTCGGGGTCTATATCCCGGGGTACGGAAAGGTCCAAAAAAGCTACGCCTCCTCCCGTATAAATTTGTGCAAATTTCTCCCGGTCCACAGTATAGTGCGGTGCTCCGCTGGCGCTTATAACAATCTGGCAACGGGCCATAGCCCGGTATTTTTCCTCGTAAGGCACCAGGTTCACTTCGGGTATTTCCTCTTTCAGCGCTAAAGCTCTTTCCCAAGTCCTGCTGGTTACGAAAACTTCTTCTACACCTTTATGGATGAGGTTTTTAATCGTTATCCTGCCTGTTTTGCCCGTTCCCAGGACGAAGACCTTCTTCCCTTTAAGGCTTCCGAAAAATTCCTCTATAAATTTTACAGCTATGTAGCTCACTGAAAGGGGTACGTCCGATATTTTGACTTCGCTCCTTACCTTTTTACCCAAGGTCACCGCATCAAGAAAAAGCCTGTTTAAAATTTTGCCGGAGCTTTGCGATTCTTTAGACCGTTCCCAGGCCTCCTTTACCTGCCCTAAAATCTGGTCTTCTCCAACGACCATCGATTCTAATCCGCAGGCCACCCTGAAAATATGCCTCACTGCCTTTTCCCCTTCGTGGACGTATATATAGCGTGAAATTTCTTCGTAATCTCCGCGCGAGAGTTTAAAAAATTCCATTGCACCGGGTTTTGCCACATCTCCCACGACCGCATAAAATTCAGTCCTGTTACAAGTAGAAAGCAAAACCGCCTCTTTCAGACCGGGAATCGCCTTTATCCTTAAAAGGTAATCCTTTATATCATCCTTCCTTACGGCTACCTTTTCCCTAACTTCCACCGGCGCCCGGTGGTCCACTCCTACGAGGAAGATTTCGCCTATCCCATTTCAGGTCCCATCTCCTTTAAAAGTTCTTCTATGTTTCGAACCACCACAGGATATGGAAGAAAAGGCCGCCTAACGACGATAATCGGTATCTTCAGCCTTCGGCACGCTTTAATTTTCTCCAACACCCCTCCGGTAGGCCCGCTTTCTTTTGTCACGACTACCTCTGCTTTAAAATCCCTGAACATGATGTAATTCATCTCTTCGCTGAAAGGGCCCTTGGCTGCTATTATTTCATCGGGCAAAAAGCCCAATTCTTCGCATTTTTTAATGACTTCGCTGCTCGGAAGAACCCGGACTTTGAGCTTTTTCCCTTTTTTCTTTAAATCGGAAAAAAAGTGAAGATTTCTGCTTCCCGTAGTGAGGAATATGGATTCGAATTCTTCCGCTTTCATCCTGGCCTCTTCGAAGGAATCAACCCTTATCACGCCCGGCAGGTCCAGATCGGCGCTTTCCCTTTCAAACCTGATGTACCTCACTTTTTTTTCTGAGCACACCTTCATGGCCTTCCTGCTTATGTCGGCGGCAAAGGGGTGGGTTGCGTCAATTAATATTTTTATATCGTGTATTTCAATAAGTTGGCTCAATTCCTCTTCGTTCAGCGGACCGGCCCTTGCCTTTAAATTGCGGTCCAGAAGGCTTTTGCCGTATTCGGAAACGACGCTGGCCATTACATTAAGACCCATTTTATACAGGTTTTCGGAAAGTTTCCTCCCCTCCTCGGTCCCTGCGAGTACCAGTATCATATATTATACCCCCTGGGTGTTATCATCCAGTTGCCCACCACCTTCGTGGAAGAAGACCCCACTATGATTATAGTATTCATATCTACGGGGTAATCCGGGGCCTCGGAAAGAGTTGTCAGCTTCACCCACTCCCCTTCCCTTAAGGCATTTTTTACTATTCCCACCGGCGTATCGGCTCTTTTGTGCTTTATTAGAACATCGCAGGCTTTTCTAAAGTTTTCGGGCCTTTCGGAACTTGCCGGATTGTAAAGGGCAATCACGAAATCCGCTGCCGCCGCCATATCGAGCCTCTTTTCGATTATCGGCCAGGGAGTGAGGTGGTCTGAAAGGCTTATCGCCGCAAAGTCCTGCATGATAGGGGCACCCAGAAGAGAGGATGCAAAATTCAAAGCCGTTATCCCCGGTACCACTTCTATTTCGGCTCTTAAGCCTTCTTTCACTGCAAGCTCCAGCAAGAGGCCGGCCATTCCGTAAATCCCCGGGTCTCCTCCGCTTATCACGCTAACTTTCATTCCTTTTTTATAAAGTTCTATAGCTTTTTTGCATCTTTCGGCTTCCGTTCTCATTCCGGAAGCCACCACCGTTTTGCCTTTCACGAGGGAGTCGATGAACTTCAAATACTTGACGTAACCCACAACGGCGTTGGCTTCCACGATGGCTCTTAAAGCTCTGGGAGTCAGGTCATCCATGATTCCGGGGCCGATTCCCACCACTTTAATCCAGTTCATGAAAAACCCTCCTGTACGCGGCAAGGGTAAATCCTCCCCCGCTGATATATCCCAATTCCTCCCCTTTGTAGCTCGAAATAAAGGCAGCAGGTCTTGCGACACTTCCCACGCCGATTTTTTCCTTCACAAAACAGGACCCTGGGAAAAGAGATTCGTATTTTTTTAATTCTCCGACGCTGAAAAAATCGACAGGAACGCCCAGGTATCCGGAAAGCTCAAGGATGCATTTTTCGTCCTTTTTTATGTCCAACGTCGCTATTTTCCCCACACCCGAAACGGAAAGGCCCAGCTTCAGAAAAAAACTTTCCATCAGAGATTTGAGCTTATGAAAATCCGCTCCCTTTTTGCACCCGATTCCCAAAACGATTCTTTTCGGCCTCAGGACGACGTGAGGAATGCCTGGGGACTCTATCTTATAATCGGTGACAAAAACGGCCGCCTTTGCATCCCGGGGGACAGTATCCAATTCCACAATTTGCACGGACAAGTTGTCTTCAATCAATTTTTTCGGAAAGTCAGGCCCCACCGCACAAACCACCTTCTCTCCTCTCAAAAGGCAGGAATTTACCTTCTTCAGGTCCCCGGCCTTTTCTATGTGTAACTTGAGCTTTCGTGCCATGTCATCGGGAGCTTTAATTCCCGCCACATCCGTGGCCGTCGTGATGACCGGTGTGGCTCCTATCAACCCCGCCACTTCTTTCGCAAGTTCGTTGGCTCCTCCGAAATGTCCCGAAAGCAGGCTCACGCAAAAGTTTCCACCCTCGTCAACCACCACGACCGCGGGGTCTTGAAGTTTACTTTTTACCGCTCCGGCGATTGCCCTCACGGCTATACCCACTGCCGAAACGAAAATCAAAGCCCGGTACCTGTCAAAAATCCCCTCGACGAACGGCACGAATTCCCCACTTATCGGGTATATGCCCTTTTTTTCGCCCAGGCCTTTTTCTTTTGCGTACTTTTCGGGGAGGTAAAGGTCCGCATTCAGCTTTTCTGCAATGAATGCGGCCAAACTCCCGCCCCTTTCTGTTACTGCGATTACAGCTCTCTTCATTTTCGTGCACCCCGACAGCCGTGGGAAAAATCGGGCGAATAAAGTTTCGAAAGCTCAAAGTTATCCCCGAGCGCGTTTCCTACAATCAACAAGGCCGTTTTTTCTATGCCTTCGTTTTTTGCCTTGACGGCGATGTCTTTCAATTTTCCCCGCACAACCCTTTCGTCTTCCCAGCTCGCCTTGTACACCACCGCCGCCGGCGCATCGGGGCCGTAAGAGCCGATTATCCGCCCCACAGCATCTTCCATGTTGCCCGCGCTCAAAAACAGCACCAGTGTGGCTCTGTGGGCCGAAAGCTTTTGCAAGTCCTCGTTTTCTGGCACCGGAGTCCTTCCGGGGATTCTGGTAATTATTACTGTCTGGCTCACTCCCGGCACCGTGAGCTCTCTTTTTAACGCAGCAGATGCCGCGCAAAAGGAGCTGACGCCGGGAACTATCTCGTACGGGATCCCCAGTTCTTCGAGCCTTACAGCCTGTTCCCTCACCGCACTGTAAAGGGACGGGTCGCCGGTGTGAAGTCTTGCGACGTCCATTCCCCTTTGGTGGGCATCCTTCATCACCTCTACTATCTCATCCAAGTCCATGCGGGAACTGTCGTATATCCCGGCATTACCTTTTGCGTACTTCAAAACGAGGGGGTTGACCAGCGAACCCGCGTAAATCACCACGTCGCAAGAAGAAAGTATTTTCCTCCCTTTTACGGTAATCAGCTCCGGGTCCCCCGGCCCTGCGCCGATAAAATATATCACTTTTTCACCTTCTTCCCTATGAGGAGCGAAAGGTAGTCAACCTTTTGCCCCTTGTACCTTTCGGGTTCGAAAGTGGCGATTTCGCCTTCATGGCCGCACCTTACCGAGAGGGCAGAATAAAACCCTTTTTTTGAGAAAAGTTCCAGAACCTCATCGTAATGCGACGAAATTTTTATGGCCACTACGTTTTCAAATTCATCAAGGACCTTATCCAAGCTGGTCATCTTGGAGGCCGGAATCACCGCCAGGGATTCGTCCCCTTCGGCAAGGGATAGTTTGAGCCTTGCGGCCGCCGCCGAAAAGGAATTTATCCCTGGGACAATTTCTATCTGAAAGTCCTTCAGCCTTTCGGCCATATAGGCAAAGGTGCTGTACGTCATGGGGTCTCCCAAGGTTATAAAGGCTATCTTTTTTCCCTCGTTCAAAAATCCCCTCAAGACCCTTTCGTTTTCATCGAGAGCCCTTTCCCTTTCCGCACCGGAAAGGCCCATCGGAAACCTGAGCTCTATGACATCCCCCCGTACGTAGGGCTTTGCTATTTCCAAAGCTATACTTTTTTCCTTGCCGGGTGCCGCCACCATATCTGCGGACTGCAGGACCCTTACCGCTTTCAAGGTAATGAGTTCCGGGTCTCCCGGGCCGACGCCCACTCCGTACAGAATCCCAGCAGCTTTTTTCATTCACCTTCCCCTTTCCCTTTAAAATCGCCGGATATCACGCACACCGGATTCTGGGATATTAAGATATGCACGTCCTTTACTTTTTTTGCGCGGGAAACGTAAAGCAGCACCATTTCCGTGCTGAAACCCGAAGACTCCAGAGCTTTCAGGGCTTCACAGGCGCTTTCCACCGTTACGGTGTTTATCACCACCCTGCCTCCTTCCTTCAACCTTTCGCAGGAGAAACTTATGATATCTCCGAGCCTGCCCTTGCTCCCCCCTATGAAAATCCGGTCGGGACTCGGAAGGTCTAAAAGCGCCTCAGGAGCCTCCCCCGGCACGGGTATCAGGTTTGAAAGCCCGAATCTCCTCGCGTTTTCCGCGACGAGATTCAGCGCTTGTTCGTCCTTTTCCACCGCATATACCACACCCTCTTTGCAAAATAGCGCGGCTTCAACCGAAATGGACCCTGTCCCCGCCCCTATGTCCCAGACAACTGAATCCCTCTTAAGCCTCAATTTCGAAAGGGAAATCGCCCTGATTTCCTCTTTCGTCATCGGGACATCCCCTCTTACAAAAAGGTCATCGGGTATTCCGAATCCGTATTCCCACATTTTTCTATCACCACCAAATTCAGTTGAAACTTGTCGCGGCACGATGCGAGCTCTCTTACGGTAAAACTCTTCAGCCTTTCGTCCGAATACGACAGGTTTTCTCCCACGTGGATTACCCTGTCCGTAATTTCGTTCAAGAGGAGGGTTTGGGCTATCTTCTGCGGCGTGTTCTCGCCATCGGTAAAAACCACGACCACTTTGTATTTTTTAACCACCGGCACTATATCGACCTTTCTCCCGTGCATACTCAATACGGCCGTTCCCTTTGCCGGAAGTTTTAATTTTGCCATAAAATACTGGAAAGCGCTTATTCCGGGCAGGACCTCCACCTCCCGTTCATCGGCACATTTTAAAACAGCATCCAGAATTCCGTAAACTCCCGGGTCGCCCGAGGCGAGGATTACTATCCGCCCCTTTTTCTTCAAAAGCCCGCACAGGTCGACTCTAGAATCGAATGCAATTTTTTCGCACCGGAGGTCCGGGAACAGCTCCAGGTGCCTCTTTGCCCCTATTAGCAGGTCAGCCTCTTTTATCCTCTTTATGGCGGCAAAAGTCAAAAAATCCAGGTGGCCTGGGCCTACCCCTACTACACTTATCATCCGGTCACTCCCCCGCCACTGCCACAAGTCCTCTTTCTCTGGAAACAAGATGCACGGAAATCCCTATTTTTTGCCGGGTATACCAGACACATCGTTCCAAAACCCTTTCCGCCACAAAACCGCAAAAATTTTTAAGGTCGACGCCATATTTTTCCAGAATATCCAAGGCCCCAGCCGTAGTGGCAACGTCCATGAGTTTTTTTAATGTCTCCTTCCCTACGCCGAAGAGAGCTGCATACGCCGTAATAATTTCGGCCCTCGCGTCGGCTATCCTGTTTGTCGTGTCGAAAATCCCCGCTGATACCTTAATAAGTTTTCCGATCTCACCTATAATATTTACTTTTTTAAAGCCGTACTCCACAGCCTTATCCAGCGCAAACCCTATGAAATTGCCGCACGATACTATAAATGCGTCTTCAAATCCCATTTTCCTGGCAAAGTCCCTCCCGTAATTTCCGGGAACGAGCGCGAAGGATTTTATGCCTTCTGCCGAAAGCACCGAAAGCTCCAGAGCCAGCGTTTCCTTCAGGCTTTCAGTTGACATCGGGGTGACGATTCCTGTCGTGCCAAGAATAGAAAGACCTCCTATTATTCCCAGCCTGGGGTTGAAGGTCTTTTCGGCCACCCTTTCTCCCCCTGGAATGCTTATTACAACTCTCACGCCTTCCCCTTCGGGGAGGACTTTTGAAACCTCTCTTTCTATCATTTCCCTGGGCTTGGGGTTTATGGCGGGCTCACCCGGTTTTACCGAAAGTCCGGGTTTTGTGACGACGCCTATGCCCTCGCCGGCCTCTATCTCTATGCCTCCGGAAAGCTTTTTTTCAACCCTCGCCCAGACCAAAAGGCCGTGCGTCACATCCGGGTCATCTCCTCCGTCTTTTTTTACAGCGCATTTTGCCCAACCGTCGCCTTTTTCGCTCTGCTCCACTTTAATCTCTAAAGTTTTTCCCGATGGGGTTTCCACCGTCACATAATCCGGCACCCTTCCGGTGAAAAGCAGCAACGAGGCGGCTTTCGCCGAAGCCGCGGCACATGAGCCGGTGGTATAACCCAGCCTGAGCATTCTTTTGTCTTTTAAAATGTAGTCACTCAACCCCATCCCGCCTCTCGGCAAGAAGAAGGAGCGCATTGACTATCGCTACAGCGACGGGAGTGCCTCCTTTGCATCCCTTAACCGCGATGCTCGGCACCGGAAGCTGGAGGAGCTCTTCCTTCGCCTCCTTCGCCCCGACAAAACCTACGGGTACCCCCACTACCAACGCAGGGGATATTTTCTCTTTTTTTATCAACTCGTTTAATTTAAAAAGGGCCGTCGGTGCATTTCCTATTACGAAAATCCTATTTTTCGGTTCTTCTGCACCAATCATAATACCCGCCATGGCCCTGGTAATCCCCATTTCTTCTGCCATTTCCCTTGCTTTTTTCGAAACCGAATAGCATTTCACTCTGGAGCCGAATTTGCTCGCCAAAATCCTCCTTATCCCGGCTCTCGCCATCCTTGTATCGGTTACGATATCCCATCCCGCCCTGAGGGCTTCGATACCCGACTCCACTGCGTTTCGATTGAACCGCATCAAGCGAGCAAATTCAAAATCGGCGGTAGCATGCACCACCCTCTTTGCAATTTCCATTTCTTCTTCGGAAAATATTTTTCTATTAATTCTCCTTTCAATTATCGCAAAGCTCTTTTTCTCTATCGCCATCGGTTCTATCAGGTAATCCAATTTCCATCCCTCACTTCCATCTTTTCCCCATCGAGCCTATCGAAAATTATGTCCACAATTCTCTCGTCGTAACCAATGGGCCTTGTCAGCACGACTCGAATATCCGGATGGTAAAAGGCCGCCTCCCTAAGCTGCTCAGGTATGTCGTGCCTAACGTGAACCCCTTCGAACAAAAACACCGGCACCGCCCAAATTTCATCCGCTCCCAAAGAAGCAAGTTTATCTACAACATCTTTAATGGCAGGACGTTCGAATTGGACATAAGCGGCATCGATCAGCTCAAACCGCCCGTATTTTTCCGCTTTTTTTATAAACTTGTTTATCACAGGAGCGCAGTTACCTTCCCTGCTCCCGTGGGCAATTAAAAGTAAGGCCTTCATCTTAAAATTCCCTCCTTGAAGCGGCGACACTTTTCCAAAAAATGCCTTCCCAGCTCCGGGTTTGCGTAAAAATCCAGATGCAAAAAGGTCCCAAGGCAATTTTTCTTCGTAAAGCCGCATCTATAGGTCCTTTTGCTTCTTTTTTTGACGATGTAGGAAGTTTTTTCTTTTGCATTTACAACTTCGGAATAGTGAAATTCATGGCCTTTTACAACAGCACCAGCGGGGGCCAAAACCGTTTCATCAACCACCGTAGCTTCGGCGTATCCAAAACGCTTAAGTCCGTCGGTCATAACCGAATCCAACTCAAACACTCCAACCATGGGAAAACTTTTCCCTGCCCCGTCTATTATGCTCCTGCCCAGGTACATCAATCCGCCGCATTCGGCGTAAATCGGCATGCCGGCCTCGAATGCCTCCCTTACGGATTTCATCATCTCTTTATTGGAGCTTAACTTTTCAGCAAAAACTTCAGGAAAACCGCCTCCTATTATGAGCCCCGATATTCCCTCCGGAAGAAAAGGGTCCTTAAGGGGGCTGAAAAACACAAGTTCTGCCCCCAAACATTCTAGGGTCTCCAGGCTCTGCTGGTAGTAAAAGTTGAAGGCTTCGTCCATTGCAACCCCGATTTTCACCCGATCTACTCCCCGGGAGGATATATTGTCCCAGGGATATACAAAATTTTCATCACAGGAGACCATTGCGAGAAGCTGTTCCAGATCTATGTATTTTTTTATTTTTTCAAATAGCTTTTGGAATTTCCCCTCCAGGTTCCTCATTTCCCATACGGGCAAAAGCCCCAGGTGTCTTTCCGGAAGGGAAAGCTCCTCGTCGTACGGCAAGTATCCTAAAGCCGGAAGTTTCAAATCCTGCATCAGGCACCGTTTCAAGAGCAAATAGTGGCTTTCGCTATTTACCTTGTTCAGTATAACCCCTTTAACATTAAGGCCTTCGTCGAATTCCTTGTAACCCTTTACCATCGCGCTTATGCTCCTCGCCATTCCCGATGCATCCACAACCAACACCACGGGAATCCCGAGGACCTTTGCCACGTGGGCGCTGCTGGCATGGCCGGTGTCGTCAAGGCCGTCGAAAAGTCCCATGACCCCTTCTACCACCGAAACAAACCGGCCCTTTGATTTCTTTATATACAATTCCCTGAGTTTTTCTTCCCCCTGCATAAATATGTCCAGGTTGTACGATGGAGTTTTTGTTACAAATCGGTGATAAGCCGTATCTATATAATCCGGCCCCACCTTGAAGGCCGCCACTTGTCCCATTTCCGAAAAAGCTCCCATTATTCCGAGGGCCAGCGTAGTCTTGCCGGAACCGCTATGGGTTCCTGCAATCATGAACCCTTTTGCCAAGTCAATCCCCTCCGTCGCTTTCGAGCATTGAGGCAAGCTGCTTAAAATCTCTGGGGAAAGAGCCTTTAAGCAGTCCTCTCTTTTTAAGAAGATCGCCTATTTTTACCATAAAGGGCTTTTCCAGACCTGATTCTCCAATAAGTTCATCGTCGGTAAAAATTTCTAAAGGGTTTCCCTGCGCCAAGACTTTGCCGTCTTTCATTACAACTATCCAGTCTGCAAAACTAAAGGCCAGGTCTACGTCATGGGTCGATATTACGATTTGTTTTCCCAAGCGGTATAATTTTTCCATCATTTCCACCAGTTCAGCCGAAGACCTAGGGTCTAAATAGGCCGTCGGTTCGTCAAACACCAGCGCATCCGGGTTCATCGCAAGAACCGAGGCGATGGCGACCTTCTTTTTTTGTCCGTAGCTTAAAAAATGCGCCGGTCTATATTTCAGCTCATCTATTCCCATGGTTTCAAGAGCTTTGAGTACCCTATTCCTCACTTCATCTTCTTGGAGGCCGAGGTTCATCGGCCCGAAGGAGACCTCTTGAAATACGCTTCCCGCAAACATCTGGGCGTCCGGGTCCTGAAAGACCAGTCCCACCTTTTGCCTCCAGGTTTTCAAGAAAGCCTTTGTATACTCTACCTTTGAACCCTCGTAATATACAGCGCCTTTCTTGGGCTTCAAAAGACCTATAAAGTGAAACAGCAGCGTGGACTTTCCCGCGCCGTTCGGCCCTAATATGGCGACTTTTTTCCCTTTTTCAAGCCTTAAGTTTACTCCTTTTAAAGCCCAAACGCTGCCGGGATATGCGTAGTAGACATCAATCAATTCCATCCAATACTTTCCCATTTTATCCCTTTCCCCATTTTACTAGTGAGTTAATAGCCGAGAGAATCATCGCCGAAACGACTATTATCGAAGCCCACATTGCAAAAATGGTATTTTCTTTCTTATTGTCGTTTGGACGAATATCCAGGACTTTCAGCTCTCCACCGTCATATCCCCTGGCCTCCAGCGCCATCTGAAGCTTATTGGAGCCTTCCATGGCCTTTGTAAAAAGTCCCGAGACCAGAAGGCCCGTGGAGCGAAGAGAAGATTCAAAACTAATATACCCGAGCCTTGCAGCCTGGGCGCTGTAAATCATTCCCGCATAGTCGGCCAAGGTAAAAATCTGCCTGTAAGTCAAAAAAGCAAGCTCCACAAAAAGCCGGGGCACCCCCAGACCTTTTAATGCCACCACTATTTCTAGGGCTGGAGTAGTAAGGCAAAGGAAATAAAAGCACGAGACCATCGCGAGGGAGCGGCTGCAAAGCAGAGCCGCTTCCCTTGGAGAATATGAAGAGAGGAATACCACAAAAGCTCCTGGCAGCAGAAAAAGCATTGCCCCTGAAAGCAGCCCTGCGTAGCCCTTCAAGTCTATCCCCGCTATAAAAACCGCTGCAGTCGCCATTATCGCAAAGATAAAAAGGTGGACCCAGAACCCTCCAGCGAATCCCAGAACCATCATCGAAAAGGCAAAAGCCATTTTATAAAGCGGGTTTACGTCTTTTAAGCGATTGTTGTAAGCATATCTATCTAGAAACATCTTCTGCTCCCTTCAGTTTTAAATAAAAATAGATTCCGAGGACAAGTCCTAGCGTTACCTGAAATCCAAAGAGCAGTTTCTCCATGAGGTCGCTTTCGGGCTCCCATAGATTTGAAAGCCAAGGCGTATAATCCGGATTAATATTTAAGATGAGCTCCATCGCCCTGTCGTCGGAGCCCTCAAATCCGAGGTCAAGCTTAAATGACAGAAAAAGCAATGTCAAGAGGATGACCATAAGGGCAAGTAAAAGCCTCAAATGCCGTCCTTCTTTCAATTAAGACCCTCCCCTTTTATCATATTTTCCACCGCACCTTTTGCCCTCTGCTCAAGCAAATCCAGAGCAACGACCGTTACAATCCCTTCTGCTATTGCAAGGGGCACCTGGGTTACTGCGAAGATCCCGGCAAATTTCAAAAACGAAGCTAAAAAACCTCCTACCCTGTCGGGAAACGCCAGGGCCAATTGTAAGGAAGTAACGGCGTAAGTTGCAAGGTCCCCTAAAGAAGCTCCGAGAAATACCGCGATATTTCGAGAAAGGCCCGCCCTCTTCGCCGCCCTATATACCCAATAAGAAATAAAGGGACCTGCCACCGCCATAGAAAAAGAATTAGCCCCCAGGGTGCTCAGCCCGCCGTGGGCAAGGAGCAGAGCCTGGAAAAGCAGCACTATGCCGCCTATTACCGCCATCGGGAAGGGCCCGAACAATATCGCCCCTAGGCCCACACCTGTAGGATGGGAGCAGCTACCCGTAACCGATGGCAGTTTTAAGGCTGAGAGCACGAAAGCAAAAGCCCCGGCAAAACCCAGAAGCACCTTGCCCGAAGCATTAGACATGATCTTTTTTCTTATGTATGAAAGTCCAACCAGCAAAAACGGAATGTAAACAGCGTACCATAGGACGCTCCATGAAAGGGGCAAAAACCCTTCCATTATGTGCATCGCATAAGCTTCGGCATGGTAAAAGGTAAGCATAACCAAGGTCAAGAACGAAGCAGTCTTTTTCACTTTCAAAACTCCTTTCAGATTTTTTAAAATAAAAAACCTCTTAACTACGAAGTGTTAAGAGGTTATGTGTAAATCCATCCTCTATACACCCCCTATCACTCGTAGGTAAGTGTATAAAAGATACAGGCAGGTCTCCTGGCTCTGGTTCACCGCCGCCTTATGCCTTCCCGGTCACCCAGTGGCATCCTATAAGGCGGCTCCCCATCACAGTGGCGGGACCGCGCCGGATTTTCACCGGACTTCCCTCTTAGCCGGCATTTCGCCGGAACCTGTATCCCTTATATTCGATTTTCCTTACTAAAAGATATAACATTTTTCGAAAGGTTTGTCAATTTATAAAACATAAAAGTTGATGCGTCAAATGAAGATTGATATAATTTCCTTAAGAAATCCGGCCAAAAGGTGGTTTTCGTGAACAAAAAAAATTGGAAAGATGAGTCTCGGAGTTGAAGATTTTTTCTCCTTATTCAGATATGGTCCGGGAAGCCCAAGAAATGGTAGAATTGTTATCGACAAAAATAAAAGGCATTTCGAAACGCCTGCGCAAGGAAAAGGAACTTAGCTTCTACAGCGCCGAGGATTTCATCCCTACCGAAGAGTATGGGCCTGAATATGTCGAAATGGCCATTAAAGATGCGGAGTTTGTTCTTAAAACCGTTGAGGAAGCATTTAATAAAACATAAATAAAATAAGGGCAATTCTGCACAAAGGGGAGAGAAGAATGCAAATTGAAGTATATCCCACCTGCGACAGCGTAAAAAATTTGAGCGGGAAAACCGCAATAGTAATAGACGTCCTCAGGGCTACCAGCGTCATAACCACAGCTCTTTTTAACGGCGCAAAAAGGGTCATCCCAGCGCCTTCTGTGGATGACGCTTTGATTCTAGCAAGGAAATTTGAAGGTCACGTCCTCCTCGGCGGCGAGCGGGGCGCGGTTAAGATTCCCGGCTTTGACCTGGGAAATTCACCCCTGGAATACAAAAAAGAGCTGGTTTCTGGCAAAACGGTCATCCTCACTACCAGCAACGGAACGAGGGCCATAAAGGCTTCCGAAAGCGCCGAGCACGTATTCATAGGTTGTTTTCTCAACGCGTCAGCAGTAGCCGAAAAAGCCTTGAAGCTTGCCTTGCTCGGCGAAGCCCCCTGCGTATCCATAGTTTGCGCCGGGACGCTGGGGGAATTTTCTCTCGACGATTCCGCATGTGCCGGCCTTATTGTGGATATCCTGGTAAGGAACATAGAAAGGGAAAAAGAACCACCGGAGCTTTCGGACCTGGCCTTCGCCTGCCGGGACCTTTACTTAAAATACCAAAGTAACCTGAAAGCATTCATATCCCATGCAGCACACTACAAAAGGCTTCTTGGCCTTGGCTTTGAAAAAGATATAGATTACTGTTTGCAAATTGACGTTATTGACTGCGTGCCGGTGTATGATAAAAAAACTTTGGAAGTGAAGATCGTCCTGTGAAGGTGCCATAGCCGATATAAGCCACTGCATATTGCCATGGCTGACTTGGGAAATAAAGGCATTTCACACCGCTTTCTTTTTAAGCCAGGCCACGGTGTAATATGTCGGCCTATCCTGTACAATCGCATAGAATTCTGTTTCCAGCATCAGGCCGTTATACCTCATAACTATTTCCTTCAATTTTTCCTGCGATATGCTTTCAAGAAACGCAACTATAACCGCTTTCCCGGCTCTTCGCCTTCTCGCTGCCGCTTCTATGGACCTGTTGTCTATTGCCGGTATAATGTCGATAACCGTGCCGTCATCCCTTAACAAAGCCGCCACGAACGCAGGCCTAGGTGCCTTTGCAAGCCTTCGCCTTATTTCGAACACCACCGGATTCATATCTATTTTCCCCCCTGAACGTTTTAAACCGCGAAATAGGACAAAGCTCCTTATACTACCTATATGTCGCCATACTCATTTTTATGCCACGATTTTTGCGAACATTTGTTTTCTCTTTAAAATATATAACATCGGATTAAATTTTTCAACAGGCAAAAAAAAATCCCGCCGAAATTTTCGGCGGGATTTTTTTTCGATTAATACATGTCAGGGTTTGGCATAGGCTGGTTCTTTTCTTTTTCGGGGATATCCGCCACGACGGCTTCGGTGGTGAGCACCATGGCTGCAAGGCTTGCAGCGTTTTGGAGCGTAGAGCGGGTTACCTTCGTCGGGTCGACGATGCCTTTCTTAAACATGTCACCGAATTCTCCGCGGAGTGCATCAAAACCGATGCCTTTTTCCATGGTCTTAAGTTTTTCTACGATCACAGAACCATCAAGGCCAGCGTTGTATGCAATCTGCCTTACGGGTTCCTCCAAGGCCCTTCTTATAATGTCTACGCCGATCTTCTCATCACCTTCGGCGTTGACTTTGTCGAGTGCGGGCAAGGCGTTGATGAATGCAGTTCCGCCGCCGGGCACAATACCCTCTTCAACCGCAGCTTTGGTAGCAGAGAGCGCATCCTCGATGCGGTGCTTCTTCTCTTTGAGCTCGGTTTCGGTAGCCGCACCAACCTTGATGACCGCTACGCCGCCAGCCAGTTTCGCCAGGCGTTCCTGCAGTTTCTCCCTGTCGAAGTCGGAGGTCGTCTCTTCAATTTGAGCTTTGATGGAGTTGATGCGCTTTTTGATTTCTTCCTTGCTGCCAGCACCGTCCACTATAATGGTCTTTTCTTTATTGACTTTCACCTGTCTTGCTCTGCCGAGCATGTCTAAGGTTGCGGACTTGAGGTCGATGCCGAGTTCTTCGGAAATGACCTGGCCACCGGTGAGTATTGCTATATCTTGGAGCATCGCCTTCCTGCGATCGCCGAATCCTGGGGCCTTCACGGCTACGCTCAATAAAGTGCCGCGAAGTTTGTTCACTACTAAGGTCGCCAGAGCTTCTCCTTCCACATCTTCGGCTATGATGAGGAGTTTTCCGCCGGACTGGACTACTTTTTCAAGAATAGGCAGCAGGTCCTGCACATTGGAAAGCTTCTTGTCGGTGATGAGGATGTATGGATCGCCCAAAACAGCTTCCATCTTTTCCGGGTCAGTTACCATGTACGGGGATATGTAGCCCCTGTCGAATTCCATACCTTCAACGACTTCCAAGGTGGTTCCCATGGTCTTGGACTCTTCAACAGTGATTACGCCGTCTTTCCCGACCTTTTCCATGGCCTCGGCAATCAGGTTTCCGATTTCTTCGTCAGCCGCAGAAATGGACGCAACCTGAGCAATGGCCTCTTTGGTCTCTACGGGTTTGCTGAAAGTCTTCAGCTCTTCTACGACAGCCTTTACTGCCTTTTCGATACCCCTCTTGATGAGCATCGGGTTAGCACCAGCGACTACATTCTTCATTCCTTCATGGATTATGGCCTGCGCCAGCAATGTAGCGGTGGTCGTACCGTCTCCTGCCACATCCTGGGTTTTGGTGGCTACTTCTTTTATAAGCTGAGCTCCCATGTTCTCGAAGGGGTCTTCCAGCTCGATTTCCCTCGCTATGGTAACGCCGTCATTGGTGATCGTCGGGGTCCCGAATTTCTTGTCGAGGACGACATTGCGGCCTTTTGGCCCTAACGTCACTTTTACGGTGTTTGCAAGCTTATCGATACCCCTCAAAAGGGCTCTTCTGGCTTCTTCATTGAATTTAATTTGTTTTGCCATCTTTACATACCTCCCCCTTTAATTTATTCCAAGATGGCAAGGATGTCGCTTTGCCTGAGGATTAGGTATTCCTGATCGTCTATCTTCACTTCGGTTCCCGCATATTTCGAGAAAATAACCTTGTCGCCCACTTTAACCTCAAGCGGCACTTTCTTTCCATCGATGACCTCTCCGGTTCCTACGGCTATCACTTCACCTTTCTGGGGTTTTTCCTTTGCAGTATCCGGCAGCACTATACCGCCTTTGGTCTTTTCTTCTTTGTCTAAAACCTTGATAACCACGCGATCACCTAATGGCTTTATGTTCATGTTAACCCTCCTTTTTGTTTAATTTTTTTGGTCATAACATACATTATTAGCACTCTCAATTGGTGAGTGCTAATAGCAATTTATATCATATCTTAACAAAATTGTAAAATCAATTTTAAATCACGGCTCAAAACAACTAAAAAAATCTTTTAACTCCGCGTTTTTGGGCTCTTTTTCCTTAATTCTCCCTAATTCAAGTTCAATCTTTTTTGTGTATTTACTAATTATATTTTGCTCCATGCACTGCAAAATATACGTTATTCTTCCATCCTCCCACAATCCCTCACCCCCACTTTTAAAAGTTCCACGGCGTGAGGCAGGGCAGGCAGCACTACTTCTAGATTTTCCCGAACGGCTCTTGGGCTTCCCGGCAGGTTGATGATAAGAGACTTTCCCCGGATACCCGCAACCGCACGGGAGAGCATGGCGTGGGGGGTTTTTTCTAGACTCCTTTGCCTCATGGCTTCCGGAATCCCGGGCACCTGCTTTTCTATCACTGCAAGGGTGGCCTCCGGCGTATTGTCCCGGGGAGAAAATCCGGTCCCTCCTGTGGTCAAAATCAGATCCAGTCCCTTTTCGCATAAGGCCATCAGGGATTCCTTTATCGCATCCAAGTCATCGGAGACCAGGATGTACTCCTCCACCTTTCCGTTTACGGTCGCAATCAACTCTTCTATAACCTTAGCGCTTTTATCTTCCCGCTCCCCTCTGGCCCCCCGGTCGCTGGCGGTCAGTATCCCCACCCTTATCAGAGGAATCACCTTAATCTCATCACCTTCCGAAACAACGCCTCCCCGGAGAACCCTGGCAAAAATGCCTTCCCTCGGCATGATGCACTGTCCGACCTGTTTAAAGATGGCACATCCGCTGTGGCATTCTTTCCCTATCTGGGTCACCTCCAAAAGAGCATCGCCTATCTCGAGTCTAGTCCCTACAGGCAAGCAGCCAAGATCAATTCCCTCGGTGGTTATATTTTCAGCAAAATCCCCCGGTCCCACCGCAAGTCCCATTTTTTTCATCTTCTCTATGCTCTCTTTAGCAAGGAGACTTACCTGACGGTGCCATGAGCCCGCGTGGGCGTCGCCTTCAAGGCCGAAATCCTCTATAAGGCGGGCTCTCCTCACGTTTTGCTTTTTCTCTCCCTTTTTCTCGCTTATCGAAACCGCCACTATCCTTCCCATGGCAATTCCTCCTCCCTCTTGAAATCTCCGCTTTTGCCTCCGGTTTTTTCAACAAGCTGGATATTTTTTATCACTATGCTTTTATCCACCGCCTTGCACATGTCGTAAATGGCAAGGCACGCAGCCGATACCGCCGTTAAGGCCTCCATTTCCACGCCCGTTTTTCCTACAGAGCGTACGACGGCCTGAACGGCCACCGCATTTTTGTCCTCTAAAATTTGAAACTCCATTTCCACCCCAGAGAGATTTATATTGTGGCATAGAGGAATTATATCCGGCGTCTTTTTGGCTGCCATTATGCCTGCTACCTGCGCCACCGAAAGCACGTCGCCTTTCTTCATCCGGCCCTCTTTTACCATTTGCAGGGTTTCCGGCTTCATCACCACATATCCCTTTGCCACGGCACTTCGCACCGTATCGGGCTTTTCACTTACATCTACCATCTTCGGCCTTCCACTTTTGTCAATATGGGTAAATTCCATTTTCATCCTCCTATCTGACACATGTTCCTCTTTGTTCTTTCGAAAGGCACCACGTTCATTTTGTGCCCTGCCGGTTTTTTAGCGAGGGCTTCGATGAAAACCTGCCTCAATTTTTCATCGGAAGCACTCTCCCTCAAAAGCATCTTTACGTCTACCTCGTCTTCCGAATCGAGGCAGGGCTTCAGCTTTCCGTCGGCGGTGAGTCTTACCCGATTGCACCGGGCGCAAAAGTGATGGCTGATGGGCGAAATGAACCCCACGTATCCCTTTGCACCGGGTATTTTGAAATACACGGCAGGCCCTTCGCCTTTTTCTTCGTACTTCACCGGCTCGAGCTTCATCCCCAGAAAGCGTGTTATGCGGTCCTGAGAGACTGTTTCCATCTTCCCCCTTGCCGCCTCGCCAACCGGCATGAGCTCTATAAACCGGACGGTTAGGGGATTGTCGGTAGTAAGCCTTGCAAAATCCGCTACTTCGTCGTCGTTAAACCCCTTCACCACTACGCAGTTTATTTTAACGGGGGAAAGGTCGTTTTCCAGAGCCGCTCTTATTCCATCGAGCACGTCTTTTAAATTTCCTACTCTTGTCATGCGTTGAAATTTTTCTGGATTTAAGCTGTCAAGGCTAATATTTACTCTATCAAGGCCGGCTTTTTTCAATTCTTCGGCTATCCCCGCAAGAAGCGAACCGTTGGTGGTCATTGAAATATCCCTTATTTCCGGAATCGCCCGCAACATCTTTATAAAGTCAACGATACCCTTTCGCACCAGCGGCTCGCCGCCGGTTATCCTCACCGCCGAAATTCCAAGGGGCGCTATCGCCTTTAAAAAGCGCGCGATCTCCTCAAATCGCAGGATGTCCCCGCAGTCTTTCGGCAAAATCCCCTCTTCGGGCATACAGTAGATGCACCTGAAATTGCACCGGTCTGTAACAGAAACCCTTATATAGTTAATTTCCCTTCCAAAGCGGTCCTTCACTCAATCGCCCCCAATCAATTCCCCGGTCATGGACGTGTCGTACCCTCCCAGGGATTCTATTTTTTTCTTAAATTCATCGGACCTCATGATTTCCAATATCTTCTGCATTAAATCAGTATGATAAAATTCCTCGGGAATCGCTATATCGTATCTTTCCGGCGCCACAGGAATGAAATCCAGGTCAAAAGCCTTTGCCGCTGCCATTATGCCCAGGCCTACGTCGGCACCCCCTCCCGCCACAGTAGCTGCCACAGCAAGGTGCGTGTACTCCTCCTTCCCGTACCCTTTAATTTGCACCGGGTCGATGCCGAGCTCCTTTAACTTTAAATCAAGCAGAATTCTCGTCCCCGCCCCTTTTTGGCGGTTTATGAAGGTAATATCTTCGCGCATCAGGTCTTCGATGCCCTTTACGCCTTTGGGATTTCCCTTTTTCACCATCAGCCCCTGCTGGCGGTAGGCCAGATTGACTAGAAAAATCCTGCGGTTGGGGAGGTATTTTTTTATATAGGAGACGTTGTACTCGCCAGTATCCGGGTCCAAAAGGTGAATCCCGGCCAGATGGGCCTCACCCCGCATCAGGGCCATTATGCCTCCCATGCTTCCCACGTGGGCGGAAGAAAGGGTGATTTCCGGATAAAACCTCTTTATTTCGTTGGCCAGGATATCGATGCTAACATCGTGGCTCCCTATTATCAGAACTGAATTTTCTATCTCTTCTTGGCTTTTTAAAAGTTCCACCTCCACGTATTCCCCCGCCTCTATACCTTCTTTAGTTTCGGGTATCCTTACCATCCCGTCGGCCCTAACGACCGACATTATCACTCCGGCACCTCTTGAAAGCGGCGACGCTACATATTCGCCGCCCAACCTGCCTACCTTTACCCTCAAAAACTCCAAAGTTCCTATTGAAGAAACTACCCTCCGCGATAGCCTGGCCTTTATCTTTTCCCTTCCCGGTACCGGGAGGCCCTGCATCTTGTAAAGTACCGGTTTTACGAAAAGCTCCATGGCAAGGTAGGCGGATACCGGATACCCCGGAATACCTATTACGGGCTTTCCTTCTATAAGTCCCAGCACCACCGGCTTCCCAGGCCGTATTGCCACACCGTGAACGGAGAGCTTCCCTAGCGCTTTTATGCAGTTTGAAGTGTAGTCCTCCGTCCCCGCGGAAGAACCCGCGTTTATAAGCACCACGTCGGCAAGCTCCACAGCTTTTTGGACTCTCTGCATTATGAGTTTAAAATCATCCTTTACCTTTTCCATCACTATTGCCTTTCCGCCCCATTCTTCCACAAGTCCCGCAAGCATAGCAGAATTGGACTCAATTATGTCGCCGGGTTTCAAAGGCGTTCCAGGGTCCACAAGCTCGCTGCCGGTCGGGATTACGGCGACTTTTGGCTTTTTTCTCACTTTTACAGTCTCATGTCCGGCCGCAATGACTGCACTCAAATCCTGCGGCCTTAATCTATGGTTTTCCGGCACAATTAGCTCTGTCGCCGCCACATCCTCACCGATGCTTCTCACATTGTCCCAAGGAGCGCAAGGCGATACAATTTCGACCTCTCCGCCTTCCAGAGGGTGCACTTCCTCTATCATAATCACCGCGTCGCATCCGGGAGGCAAGGGGTCACCGGTATCAACGGGCCAGAAATTTACCCCTTCTTTCAGCCTTACGGGATTTTTTTCGGAAGCGCCGAAGGTGTCCTTCGCGCTAACCGCTATGCCGTCCATAGCAGCGGCGTTGTAGTGGGGCGAAGAAATCCGGGCGAAAACCGGCTCGGAAGTGATCCGCCCCAGAGCCTCCCTTACATCTACCACCTCCGCACCTGTTGGCTTTAAGGCCCCTGCCTCTTCAAGCTCCTTAAAGTATTTTCCCAAAGCTTCGCCTAAAGGCGGATTGTCTAGGTAAATTTCCCTTTCCTGCAACAGCATCTCCTCCTTTAATAAAGCTCCACATCCACGTATTCTCCCTCTTTCACTCCCAATTTTTCCGGCGCAATCCTCGCAAGGCCGTGGGATTCCACCATGGTGGAAATAAGGCCGGATTTGCCCAGAACCGGCACAGCCCAGAGTTCCCCGTCCCTTTGCTCCAGCTTGACCCGGATGAAGTCTTCCCTTCCCGCCGCTGACGAAATGTTGCGGGCGATTTTCGCTTTAACTTTTAATCCGCCATAATCTTCCGGCCTTCCAAGAAACCACGAAAGGATAGGCCTTACTACCTGTTCAAAAATGACCATGGCAGATACCGGATGCCCGGGAAGCCCTATTACCGGTTTCCCATCCACCACCGCAATTATTGTAGGCTTTCCCGGCTTTACCGCAATGCCATGCACAAGCACCCCGGGACTTCCCAAACTATCCAAGACCCTTACCGTAAGGTCTCTGGTTCCGACCGAGCTACCGCCGGAAATCACTACAAGGTCGCTAATTTTCAAGGCTTCCGACACCGATCTTCTTATTTCGTTAAAATCATCCCGCACAACTCCGAATATTTCAGGTATTCCTCCCCATTTCAGCACCAGTCCCGCAATAGAAAAACTGTTCATGTCCCTTATTTCGCCTTCCTTTATTTCTTCACCCGGAGGTTTTATCTCGTCGCCGGTGGAAATCACGGAAACTTTCGGCAAAACTGCCACCTTCACTTTTTGAAAGCCCATGCCTGCCAAAGCTGCCAGGTCCTGAGGCCTTAAGGTGTGCCCTTTTTTTAGAACCAAGCCTCCCTTCCTCACATCTTCTCCCTTCAGAATGACGTTTTCCCCCGGTGCAACCGGCCTTTCCACCAAAAGGGTCCCATCCTCAAGGGGTTGTGTATATTCAAGCATAACGACCGCATCAGAATTTTCCGGCATCATCCCCCCTGTGGAAATCCTCGCAGCCTCTCCTGCTTTCAAAGAAAACAGCGGCCTTTCTCCCATCTTAATCTCTCCTACTACCTTAAGCATCGCTGGTAGAGATTCGCATGCCCCAAATGTATCCCTCGATATTACCGCGTACCCGTCAACAGTAGAACGGTTAAACGGCGGGATGTCTTCGGGCGAATAGATGTCCTCCGACAGCACCCTACCATACGCATCTCGCAGCATGACTTCCTCGCCCTTTGGCTTAATACCAACTAAATTTTCTTTTAGGACTCTTAAAGCCTCTCCGATTTTCAAAGCATCAAATAGCTCCATCGCAACAATTCTCCTTTAATTTCTAAAATGTCTTTTTATTTTAATTATGTTCTGCACAGAACCCTCCAATTCCTTCCTAAATAAAAATTTTTCTTTAAAAAAAGGAATAAATGTTTTTTTGTCGAACATACAGACTTTGTGGAATGGAGGGTGTTTTTTGTGGAAGAAAAAAATTCACGAAAAAAAAATGTCGACGTCAATTTCAGTGCCTTTAGTTATGACGCCATCTTTTTCTCCGCATTTGGCGGTTTTTTTGAACCAGCAACCGTAATCTCATCTTTTGTGAGTAACCTCACGAATTCCCCGGTACTAATAGGACTTACGACTACCATAAGAAACTGCGGTTGGTTTTTGCCGCAGCTTTTTATAGCCCGCAGGGCAGAAGCCATGCCGAGAAAAAAACCTCTTGTGGCATTGGCTGGTGGTATTATGAGGTTTTCGGCAGGTATGATGGTGCTCTCGTCTTTGATCGCCGGAAAAAATCCCATACTTTCGCTTTTCCTATTCTATGCTTTTTTTGTGGTTCTTTCATTCTCCGACGGAATAAGCGGGGTCCCTTGGATCGACCTTTTCGCAAAATGCATCCCTTTGGAGCGCAGGGGAGATTATTATGCGAAGACCCAAGCTATCGGAGGAGTTCTTGCGTTTATAGCAGGATTTGCAGTAAAGGCGATCCTGGGACTTAAGTCCATCGCTTTCCCTTACAATTATACTATCATTTTCTCTCTCGGGTTTGTATTTTCCACCTTATCTTTTCTTTCCTTCCTTAGGCTAAAAGAAGCTGAAGATGGAACTCCTCGCAGGCACGAAAGCCTAGCAAAATATTTTATGGGAATTCCAAAGGTCTTCAGAGAAGACGGTAATTTTCGCTTGTTAATTGTCATAAATACTCTCTTAAGGGGCTTTTTTATGCCGCTACCTTTTTACGCTCTATTTGCCAGAGAAATATTAGGGATTCCTCAGGAAAATATAGGTATTTTTGTTTCCACCCAGATGGTAGGTTCAATATTAGCAGGAATATTCTTTGGAAAAGCCATAGACTTATACGGGAGCAGGAAGGTCGTAATCCTAACAGCAGGAATTACACTGCTTCAACCATTTATGGCGCTTGCCAGCTTTTTACTTTACAAGCTGGGACTTCCTTTTTTCTGGCTGTATGCGCTAATATTTACATTAATAGGCGCAACGTATAGCGGAATATGGACAGGAATTTTTAATTATCTGCTGAGGATTGCACCCGAAGAAAAAAGGCCTCTTTATATAGGCCTTTTAAACACCCTGACCGCCCCTACTACCTTTTTGCCTCTTCTTGGAGGCATAATCTTGCAGTATCTATCTTATGTCCACCTCTTTTTGATAACAGCTTTGGTGGTGGCTTCGTCAGTTGTAACTGCTTTTGCATTAAAGGAACCGGAAAAATAATTAATAATCCATATACGCTCCGTTTATTGGAGATGCCGCAAGGCGACGGTAAAGGTTCAGTATACCATTGTCTTTTTTCAATTCAGGCGCTCGCCATCCTTTCATTCGTTCTTGCAGAATTTTTTCTATTTCTTCCTTCCCCTTCTCTATTCCTTTTATGCCTACTATATTGATAGATCTCCCAGGAATGTCTATTCTGATAAGATCCCCTTCTTCGACCAAAGCTATGGGGCCGCCTTCTGCTGCTTCCGGCGATACATGGCCTATGGCGGGGCCTCGAGTAGCACCTGAAAAGCGCCCGTCGGTAATCAGAGCTACAGTGGACGAAAGCAGAGGATCAGAAGCTATTGCCTCCGTTGTATAAAACATTTCAGGTATACCGCTTCCTTTTGGCCCTTCGTACCTTATTATAACCGCATCACCAGGTTTAACCTCGCCTTTTATTATCGCAACATAAGCTTCTTCTTCAGAATTAAAGGGGCGGGCACGCAGGGTAACTTTTAGCATAGTTTTGTCTACTGCCGAATGCTTTACCACCGCTCCCGCGGGAGCTAAATTACCTTTTAGCACCGCCAAAGAACCATGCGAGTTTATAGGGTTTTCTTTCGATTTTATCACATCTTCCTTTTTTATGCCTAATTTTAGAAGATAATTTTCGCATTTCTCGTAAAAACCTCTTTCTTTTATTTCTTTCAGATTCTCCCCTAAAGTCTTCCCCGTAACGGTCAATTGGTCGAGGTGCAAAAATTCCTTTATCTCCTCCATCACCGCAGGTACACCGCCGGCATACCAGAAGTACTCTGCAGGATAAAAACCGCTCGGCCTTACGTTCACTATATAAGGAATGTTTCTATGAATTTTGTCAAAAAGCTCAGGCTCTATTTTTATTTTAAGCTCCCGTGCGATAGCCGGCAGGTGCAACAGGGCATTGGTAGAACCTGCTACAGCAGCATGGACCATTATAGCATTTTCAAAAGCTTCTTTAGTCAATATTTTAGAAGGTTTTATGTCGAGCTTTATTGCTTTCATCAATAAATCAGCAGCACTTCGGGTAAATTCTTTTATCTCTTCTGAAGCGGCGGGAATTGCCGCAGCACCCGGCGGAGTCATCCCCAAGGCTTCCGCCATAATTTGCATGGTCACTGCCGTGCCCATAAATGAACAGGCTCCGCAGGTAGGACATGCTTCTCTTTGAATCTTTTTCAATTCTTCTCGAGAAATCTGACCTTTTTTCATCATGGCGCCATAGGCCCCCACTTGTTCAAGGGTCAATAGATTTTTCCCTGCTTTCATCACTCCACCGGGCATGAACACTGCCGGCATGTCAATCCTAGCTATGGCTTTTAAGTGAGCAGGAATGCTTTTGTCGCAACTTGCCAAAAATAATCCGCCGTCAAAGGGGGTAGCCCTTGACTGAATTTCTATCGTATCACAAATTATTTCGCGAGATAGCAGCGAATAATTCATCCCGTCGTGCCCTTGGGCTATTCCATCGCATATATCGGTAACAAAATACTTTGCCGGTCTTGCACCAAGATTTATTAATTCTTCTTCAGCTTCCAGCATTAGTTCAAAAAGGTGAGCACTTCCTGGATGGCTATCTCCATAAGTGCTTTGGAGCATCACCTGGGGTTTTGCCAAATCCTCCTCTGACCAACCCATGCCCATTTTAAGAGCATCCATTTCCACTGCAATTTCTCTCATTTTCTGACTTTTCAACACCACAATCATCTCACTCAGAAATTTTTTTCTGTCATTTTCAGGGCTTTTTCAAGGACATTAGCACCGTTGCACCTTCCGTAATCTATGGGGTCTATGGCATCTACCGGCACGTTATATTTTGCCCCTTTTTCCTTAACCTTTTGAAGCATAAACCTGATCTGCGGGCCAAGCAGCACCACATCCGCCTTAGCTAGGTTTTCCTCCAATGCATTGGTGGAAACCGACCAAATTTCAGCTTCTATCCCTTTTTCCTTAGCAGCGCTTTTCATCTTATTTACAAGAAGGCTCGTAGACATACCGGCAGAGCAAACTAGGAGTATCTTCTTCATTGCCATTCCTCCCCACTATTAATGTTTATTTATATTCGGGAGTAAAATCCTTAAACTCAAAATAACGGTTCTTTAAAAGCTCTTTGAACCAAAGGCCTGACTTTTTGATCCTTCTGTTTCTGCCGTTTTCCAAATCTATCTCCACAAGGCCGTATCTGTTTTTAAATGCGTTGAGAGGCGAGACGTTGTCGGTAAACGCCCAGACCATATACCCAATGCAATTTGAACCTTCTTCTATGGCTTTCAACAGCCACCTCAAATGGTCTTTAAAAAACTCGATTCTGTAATCGTCTTGAATAATTCCGGATTCATCTCTGTACCTGTGCTCATTTTCAACACCCATTCCATTTTCTGTCACGATCCATTTTATATTGCCATACTCATTTTTTATTCTCATCGCCATATCGTACATTATTTTCGGATATATTTCCCATCCCCGGGAAACGTTCATTTTCCTTCCCGGCAAAATAAATTCATCATAGTAGTAAGAGGGATGAAACGGAACTTCGGGATTCCACATCTCATTTTTGGCCTTTACCCTTGCAGGGTGATAGAGGTTAATCCCCAGGATTTTCACAGTATTTTGCTTGATAATATCCAGCTCCCTCTCATTATATTCGAACATGCAGCCATGATTTTTTAATAGCTCTATTAGTTCTTCGGGAAATTCCCCTTTCACACAAGGATCGAGAAATATTCTGTTGAAAAAGAAGTCGTAAATTCTTGCAGCTTTTAAATCATGGGGTGCCGTTGACCTGGGGTACACCGCTTCAGGATTCAATATAATCCCTATTTTCCCCTCGATTTTCCTACCGTACCCACCCCGTTCGTAAGCCTCTACAGCTTTAGCACTGGCAAGTATCTTATTATAACTCCACTGAATGGCCGTTTTGGTATCCTGAACAAATGGAAACCTTATGGCATCCAGATAAGCCCGTGTTTGTATCACGATAGGCTCATTAAATGTAAACCAGTATCTAACCCTGTCCCCGTAAAGCTTAAAAGCCTGCTTTGCATACTCTACGTACAATTCTACAACATGTTTAGAAGCCCAACCACCATATTTTTCAAAAAGCTGTGCAGGAAGCTCATAATGTTCAAGACAAATCATGGGTTCAATGTTATTTCTTCTGAGCTCATCTATCACATTGCCGTAGTATTCCGCCGCATCTTCATCAATATCTGCCGTTTCGTAGTTTTTTATAAACCTCGACCAGTCAATAGATGTTCTGTAAGCATTCAACCCTATCTCCGCCATCAATTTTATGTCCTCGCGGTATCTGTTATAAAAATCCGTGGCAATTGCCGGGCCGTATCCATCGTGCCATAGCTCCGGATTGGATTTGTACCAAAGGTCAATATACGAATCCTGTCCTGGCTTTTTCCCGGCCCAACCTTCAGTCTGCCAGGCAGAAGCGGATGCCCCAAGAATAAAGCCTTGGGGCAATTGGTATTTTCTTAAACCCATCATTCTCTCCCCCTCTGTTTCATCATATCGCGCCGCAAATCGATCAACTCCTCTGCTATTTCCTTCACGGTTATTCCCGTCATAAGGTGATCCTGAGCGTGAATTAGAAGGAGATTTATCATATTGTTTTCTCCTGCCGCCTCCTTCTGCAGCAATTGGGTCTGTATGTGATGGGCGCTTTCTAATTCTTTCCTGGCCTTTTCCAATAATTCCTCGGCCTTTACGAACTCCCCTTCTTTTGCAGCTTTTATCGCTTCAAAAGCGTAGCTCCTGCCATTTCCGCTGTGGAGAATCAACTTAAAAGAAATTTCTTCGATCGCAGTCACGATTAAGCATCTCCCTTCTGACCTTGTCAAAAAATCACATTGTGCGGCTTTTGCAAGTACAACCCAAATTTAGCCTTCTTTTTCCTCCTCCAACTTCTGCCTATCCCACGCCAGGATAAAAGGCAGATACACCAGTGCAGCCACAACTATATTTACAGCCTGCAGAATTATTGCCCTCCAATCTCCGTTTGTAGCAAGAAAACCCGAAATAAATGCCGGCGTCGGCCATGGAACAGCAATACCCGCGGGCCTGCTGACAAGGTTCATCGCCATGGCAGCATACGTCACTATTCCCACCGTCAGGTTGGACAGTATAAAGGGTATCATCATAATAGGATTCATTACGACCGGTATTCCAAAAATAATTGGCTCGGAGATGTTGAAAATAGCCGGTGCTATAGCCAGTTTTCCGAGGGACCTAAGTTGCTTTGACTTTGCGAAAAGAAATATCACGAGTATCAACCCAATGGTAGCCCCGCATCCGCCAATATTAGCAAAGTTATCGTAAAATTGCTTCGTAATTATATTGGGAAGTGCTTGGCCTGCCTCTAACGCCAATCTATTTTGGTCCATTGCAGGAAGCAGTATGGAGTCCAACACACCGAAAACCACTCTTGTTCCGTGAATTCCCATCGTCCAGAATAAGTTATACAGGAGTATAGTGAGCACCATGCCGCCGAAGGACAACCCCACTTTTGAAAGGGGAGCCGCCACAAATTTAGTGACAAAGGTGAATATAGTTCGGTACGAGGTCGCCTCAAAACCCAGCCTCACTAAGAAAAACAATACCAGAATTGCAAATCCCGGAATAATAGCTTCAAAAGATTTCATGACCGCCGGAGGGACTGAATCAGGCATCTTAATTATCCAGTTCTTTTTTATTATGAATGTATATATTTCGGTGGCTACGATTGCAGTAATTATGCCCACTATCAAGCCGCCTGCGGAAAAATTCGCCGTGGGCCAAACCCTCCCCAAATTGAGAGTTTTTCCATCCTGAAGAGTGACATTAATCGTTTCTACCGGTACCAGGAGCAGAAAAGCCGCCAACGCAAGGACTCCCGAAGAAACCCCATCGACGCCATTTTCTTTAGCTATCTGGTATGAAATAGAAAATATGGCCACTAGGGTAACTATATCGAACGTAACCCTTACTGGATAAAGCAGCTTACTAACAAAACCTTCTCCAAAAATCCCGTTAATAAAATCTGCATACCCCTGAATCGGCACGTTGCCTAATATAAGGAATACAGACCCTGCTATAATGAGAGGCATGGTAACGGCAAGTCCATCCCTAATAGCCCTTATATACTTGAAAGAAGCGATTTGCGCGGCTATCGGCATGACCCTTTCTTCCAAAATTCTCATAAACTTGTTCATTCCCCGTAATCTCCTTTCTTTAAAATTCTAAGTAAAAAAGGCTTAAACGTTACTTTATTCAGATTAAGCTAATCTCACCTCCGTTCAAACTTGTTTCAGCTTCCCTTACGCATCTTAAGCAAATCTCATACCAATATCGATGAGAAAACCGAAAACAAAAAAATAAAAGGCATATAGCCTTTCATTATTCATTCTTTTCATACACATATTTACTTTTTTATACACATCAAAAAATCATCCGAGCACTATATCTTTCAAGATAGCAGATATATTGACCGCTTCCTCCTCGGGGAATGATATATCATATACATTTTCAAACCTCGCTAGTTCCTTTTTTACTATTTCATACACATCTTCACACATTGCCTTGACTTTTTTATAATCGGCAAAGCTACTGTTAATCTTCATTCCGTTCCTTAATCTATCTATCGAGCAGGCTATATGCATGATAAGTCCTATCCTTTTATCCATATCCAGTCTGAAACATCCGTACCGTTCAATGTTCTTAAAAAATTCCGCACAAAGCTTTTTATACGCTTCCGCTGAAAACCCATCCCCAATTTCTTCCTTCAAGCTATCAAAAACTTCTTTATAAATATCGCCCGATGCTTGCGATGCGACCAATTCCTTTAGCCTTTCAAAGCTGTTGTCGATGAGAAGCTCTGAAACGGATACGAAAGGAATCCCGTATACGTTCGGGTTTATCGCTCCGACTATCGCGAGGATTTTCTTGTCCTTCGAAAGCTGATTTATATAATTTTGCACATACTTGGAATCGCTCGCCGATATGGGTACAACTTGAATATCCTCCCTGAAACCCAGTTTCTCTTCAATTAAATTTTTCAATTTTACAGCACTTCCTTCTCCGGTCGTACATATTGTAATTATTATCTTTTCCCGTTTTGGTAAAAGTAACCTAACAGAATTTGTAACTTTGGTTTTAAAATATTCTATGGAATCCAGAACATCGCTACAAATCTCGTCCAAATCTTTTAGAATCGTTGCCTTCCTCGCACATTCAATCGCCATGATAGTCGTAACCATTTCCAATACCCTGATTTTTATTCCCGTCTCCTCACTTATCAGCTCTCCAAACATTGCAAGAGATCCCATATCTACCAAAAGCAAAACTCCTGCGCCCCTATTTACCTTCATTATCAACTCCTTTAATTCGACATACGCCACCTTGGGGTCTTTCTCCAAGCTCATATCGTAAGAAAACAAGTTGTTGGCTCCCACCAATTTATTCGCAACTTCAGCCATCGATGAAGCCGTGCTGTTCCCGTGCATGGCAATGACCACAACGGGCACATTTTCCTGCATCACTTCGTTTTCCGAATCTATACATAAAAACATTGCTATAAATCCCACTTCATCGACAGGTACTTTTATGCCGTATTCCTGCTCGAGAGTTTTTGAAAAGTAAAGTGCCATTGCATATTCCTCTGGTTTTTTTTCTATTATCTCTTTTAGCTTATGATTGATTATCTTCTTTCCTTTTTTTATCCTTTTGATGCTCGCCGAAAGATGCAAACACAAACCGTAGAATACCTTTGAGGAAAAAACCTTCCCCAATTTCATCGAGGCGCTTTTCAAAAATTCATCCACAAGGTTGATCAGCTTCCTGTCTACTATCTTGGATATGCTCTCCTTATCCACCTTATCGGAAAAAGTCCTGATGTATTTTTTAAAATAATTTTCCATCTCCAACGACATGATAAAATTGATTTCCTTTTCATCAATGCCATGTTCTTTTAGCTCCAAAACCCTTTTTTCCATCTCTTCATAGAAATTCCCCGGAAGGGGGGAATCATTAAATTCTATATCAAAATTGCCTTCTTTTGAGGAAAAATTCAGTTTGACATCTCCCTTTATTATTACATCAATCTCATTTGCAAAATTTTTATAAAATACCAGCCCTTTTTTCACCCTCTCCGAAAAATCGGCAATGTCCACTTCAATTTTCTTTTTTCCCCTGGAGACGCATTTTAAAAAAGCATTGGCACAGCCGAGTTGAATATCGCTTTTCAATTGTCCAATGTTGCCGGGACAATCGTACAGCATGAGCCCTTTAATAACATTTGCCGTCACCGTCATGTCCCTTCCTATTCTTGCAGCCTCAATTTTAAAGAATTGGCATATCAACTGGAATCTTTCCTCAAACGGCCTTTCTTTCAGAGAAGGGATGGTAATGGTAATTGGTATCCTCCTCGTAAAAGTAGAAAGTAGGGCATTCCCTTCGGATTCAGTGGTAGCCCCTATTATTAAGACCCTGGCAATCTTTGGCTCATCGGCACCCATCGGATAATAAATGCCCTTGTCGATTAATGTAAACAGCATCTCCTGCCCCTCCGGCGGGAGACGGTGAATTTCGTCCAAAAATAATATTCCTCCATCGGCTTTTTCCACAAGCCCCGGTTTATCCTTTTCGGCTCCTGTAAATGCTCCCTTTTTGTACCCAAAGAGCTGGGATAGGAGCAATTGCGGGTTATTGGCGTAGTCAGCACAGTTAAAAGCAATAAAGGGCGAATTTATCGAGAACACCCCTTTTTCGAGAGCGAATTTATACATGAGTTCGGCGAACATGGTCTTTCCGACACCCGTGGGCCCCAATAGCAGCACATGAAGCCCCGAAGGAGGATAAAGTATGGCAGCCTTGGCAAGTTGGATACACTTTTTCAAGCTACCATCTTTACCTATCAGGTTTTCAAAACTTATTCCCGTATTCTTCGCTAATTTGCCTTCAACAAGGGGTTTTACGGTATAAAGCACGGGTTTACCCTTAATTTTAAAAATCCTGCCTTCATGATAAAGGTCATTTAAAACAGCGCTCACGTTGCTTCTCTGCATAGAGAGAGCTTGAGCTATTTCATTCGTCGTCAAGCCGTCTTTCCCTTCTTTTATACAGCACTTATACAAATACTCGTAGACTTTCTCCTTTGTTCTTTTCACGGGATTCACCTCTGATAAAATCATTACATTACACCTTATTTTATACACTTCCTTTATTGTATCAAAAAATTAGCCATATAAAAATACCGCCCTTAATACTCCAACCAAGCTCGGGGTATCAACAGGCGGCTCTCATGGAAAATTAGAATACATCTACAACTATGTCTATTGGACTTACACCCACCCCTACTAATTCTAATACGAAGGTCCTCTTTTGGAAGTTTATACCTCCACCCGACACTTCAGTAACCACATAAAGCTGTACTATTTCTCCCGTCGGTATCTTGACCTTAACCAAGAGCTTCTCAACCGTTACCCCTGGACCTTTGACATCAGTTACTACATACACCGTTTCTTCCTTTATACAGCGCACTTTCGCCCTCAAGATTATAGTCAACCTTATTTGATCTCCTCCTGGCAATATATCGAAGTCCGCATGTTCAATCTCCGCACTGGCTTCCACCACATGCGAAGGCAAACATCCTGCGAGGGGCACTAAAACCGAAAACCTGTCATCGACTCTAATGCGATAGACCACATCATCAGGGCCTATATATGAAACGTCACAGCTTAAATCACCTTCCACCAGCACCTGGTTTTCCAGAGGCGTTATCTTTACGTTTTTGACCTCACATTGAGTTTCGCCAAGGCCAACGGCCGGTGGAAACACATTAACGGTATTAATTACCTGGGTTTGTCTTGACCCTGCCTGTTCTTCAGATACCACAATCGGTGCTTTTGTAACGGTAAGTCCTTCCACTACTATTGGCTCCGTATCGCTTACCACAACCTGGCCTGTCGCCTCTCCTACAATCCTGGGAATCCGCACCTTTGTACCCTGTTCCAGTATCACGGGCAGATTTTGGGGGTCCAGCACCATTATATTAAAGGCAATTATGTTTTTTTGTAAAACCTCCCTGGGGTTTAAAATCGTAAATGCAGAGTATTCCACTCCGGCGTTTAAATTAGCCACGTGCCCTGGCATGGCACCTTCGTAATCCACAAAAGTGGAAAAAGGTACTTCTTCAGCCTGGTGGCGATTTACTCCATCGATTCCCACGTAATAAATTTGCTTGTGCAACACCCCCTGAATTATCACCTTGTTCTTCACAATGATTGCAGATATCTCACTGACATTGGCCTTTATTTCTCTAACTTTAGATGCCTCATTTTCCAGCAAAACTCTGGATTCCACTTTATGCCGGTGAGTAACCGGCTGACCTACCAATACGTTTACTCTGTAATTTTGGCCCAACGCCGAAATTCCTATATTTGTGAGGAGTTCATCTACTACCACCACATTCCAGCCAATTACCGCTTTGAGAAAAACTTCTCCTGGAGAAACCAAATAGGCTTCACTCAACTCGACTACCGGCTCCACGTAAGCCTTCATTCCCGGCTGAGCCCCGGCTACCTCTACAATTCCGCTCACGGACATGTCAAAGGCCTGGTGATAGGACACGTCATCTTCTCCCACGTAATACACTTGGTTATGGAGAACCGCCTGAACCAGAATTTTACCCTCGATCAATTCTGTATTTTGTATAACAACTTCCGAATTTATTTCGGTTATCTTTCGGGCCGTATTCTCCAAGATAAAGGTGTCCTCAACCAGCACCTGGGCTGAACTTTCTCCAACTACCAATTCTGCGAGTACTGTCGCGTCGGTGCCGGGTGCCAGGGTTACAGAAGCTGCATCTTCCACCGTGGCCGTAACTTTTATAATGGCCTCGGTAAGAACGCTATCTCCCCCGGGCAAAAGCTTGGTCCTTATTTTCTCTATCTCAGCAGAAATTCTGGCGGTCATGCCGGGTCTTGCGCCGGGTACATAGAGCATGGTCTTAAAAGGCATGTCTCCAGATAGGTGGTGGACGATGTCATCGGTTCCGACAAAAAATACCTGTTTGTGAAATACGCCCTGAACGATTATTTTATCAGTCAGTATTATATAATTCAGGGCGTTTATTTTTCCGGTGACCTTTTTAATCTTCCTGGCGGCCAACGGCAGTTCTCTGGTCAAAAAAAGGGTTGATCCTAAAGCCATACTGCACCCCCCTATTATATCTAAACCTGTTAATTTATTATATTCAGCGGACTTACCAACTGCTATATCCCATCCAGTTGTTGGTCAAAATATGGGTCAGAAGTTTAATTTAAAAAAATATTGCGGTATTCTATGCACTGCAGCTCTATACTTATCAGTACATGCTCTGAAATTCTGGCTCCGGAGTTTGTGTAATAAATCCTTATAGAAATCCGGGGGATGACCTCCATTCCTTCCTCTGCTTCAGGAACCGGCACGCTGCCCGTGAAGAGGCAAGGAGCTGTAAAAAGCTTTACCATATCCCCGAAAATATAATAAACGTCCTGTGAGGCTGTTATTTCAAAGATAACATAACCTTTCACAGTAACGAATTTAGAGCTTTTAAGGGATATTTCGATTTTTTTAATACCTTCGGGAATTTCAGGCAAGGTTTTTTCTTGCACAAAAAGAAATGAGGCCTCTTTTTTTGCCACAACGACCGGGAGCCGGACTTCCAGCGGTCCAGGGGCCGGTGGAACCCTTATAAGATTCCCGGTGCATTTTGCCACATGCGTGTACACATTATCACTTCCTTAGCGAAAAACATCGGAAATCACTCTTTGCCATCTTTGTTTCCAGCGCGTTAAACTGAAAGCTCCGGCCACTTTCGCGGCGTTTTCTCCAAGCCATCTCCTTTCATCCTCATTACATATCAAGTAATCCAGGGCTTCTATCAGATTATTTGATGTGGGCTTTACCAGCAACCCATTATAGCCGTCTATAACAATATCCGCAAGCCCACCGACAGGCGAGGCTATCACGGCGCAGCCGGCGGCCATGGCTTCCAGGCAGGAAAGAGAGGTACCTTCTGCAGCTTTTGTGGGTATTATAGCTATATCCATGTGGCGAAAAAGCTCCTGCATCATATGGGGCGGCTGCCAGTAATAATATATGTTTTCATTTTCCGATGCCCATTTCAATGCTTCGGCCTCCAGCCGGTCTGAGTGCCCTCTCCCTACAAAATGAAATTCCACCTTGCCTGGGTATTTTGCTGTCAATACTTTTGCGGCTCGGGCCGCTTCGTTTACGCCCCGCACCGAAGTGAGTCGTCGCGGAAATATCACTCTTACCTTGCCTGGATGTTCTGCCCGGGGCCTGCAATTTCCCAGATCCACAAAATTAGGAACGTATTCTAGTTTGTGATAAAGCCCCGGCCACGTAGCGTTTATCCAATTTATGGTATTAGTATCCACCGATACAACCTTTTGCACGCCGCTCAAGGCTATGTGAAGCCGCCGGAGCCACTCTTTGCGGTCGGCCTCGGTTGCAAGTTGACGATCAAACCCAGGGTAATCCCAGAATATGCCGTGGGAAATGGATATGCTTTTTTCCAAAGCTTGAGGGTACGCCAGGAAGGTGACAAAATAGATGGCGTAATCCATTTCAACCGCCTGTTCGTAAAAATGCTGATTGACATTGGGAAATGTCATAAACTCATTTTTCGTCTCCGGGATTGTGTATATTTTGACACCCGGCAGTATCTCTTTTTCCCAACCACTTCCAATCTGCCACCACACGACTTCATAACCCAGTTCCAAAAGGAGCTTTGTAAGTTCCAGGCCGTAGCGTTCAGCTCCGCCGTATACCATTCTCGTCCCATCGGGGCTGAAAAAATTGGTGGTTAGTATCCCGACTTTCTTCCCCATCCAGCACTACCTCCTTTCCCCTCCTTCAGGAAATAAAGCCGTTTTGAGTCGCGCCATTCTTCCAGGTCATTTAGCTTCGGTGATATCATAATGCTCTGGGTGTGGGGAAGAACCTTGCCGTGAAGTTTTAAATCTTTCTCCCGGTAAAAAAGGTACTTTTTGTAGTGCTCTTTTTCATCGGCCCAGCCGAAATGCTTGAGCCTTATGTCCGAATAATAGGGTATAAAATCCTGGCATGGACTTGGAAAGCGGCCGCAGTGGATTTCCCTTTTGGGCCAGGTGTAACTGAGGTTTGGGTTATAACGCACCAGGAAAAGCTGGAATTTAACCCAGGGATTCCAACCCCCGTCGATTCTGTAATGGGTATTGGACGCCCAGAAATCAAATACTCTGAAATATATGGCATCATAATAATCCTGGTTTATGAGGAATTCCGCTTCATCAATAATTCTATCTTCGAACATCTCATCGGCATCGAGGGCGACTATCCAGTCGGGATTCTGCTCTACCGTAAGGTCCCACAGCTTTGATCGCAGTGCCGCTTCATTTTCGATAAAAATCGGCCGTTCGTTCCTGTAAGCTATAACTTTATCGAAGCTCTTTACAATTTCATACGTATCGTCCTCGGAGGCATCATCGATTACCACGATTTTATCGACCCAGAGCGAAAGGTGTTCCAGAACCTGGGACAGATAGCGTCCGGATTCATTTTTTACGGGCATCATCGCCACTATGCGGTTACCGCTCTTTTTCCTCATGATGCTCTCTCCTTGCAATAGGGCCTTCCTTTCGGAAGGCCCTTTTTTCAATTAGGTTGAGTTTAAGCTGTGGCCACAAATATGAAGTCCAGTGTAATATCTATATTTTGAACCGCATTGCCCACGGTGCTCGGCAGGTGGAAAGTAAAAGTCACATCTTCGTTTCCGGTGCTGAGGGCCAGGGCGTGGCCGGGACTTGCAGGCTGGTCTATCAAACCACTGAGCTTGCCGGTGTATATTGTGGAGCCGGGGCTGGCGGTTACGCTTACGTTTAAATTATCGGCCAGCAATGCCGCGAGCGATGCGGTGGAGGAACCTGAAGGTTTCCAGTCAGCTGTTACAAAATAGTATTCATCTACATCTCCAGTATTCGAGACGTTGATTACAGCAGTTACAGTATCTCCGGGCAGCATATTCGTAGCGGAAAGCACACCACTGGCCGGCGATACTACGATGGAAACGTTGGCAGTTTGCAGCGTGCTTCCGGTGGAGCTGGCGGTAAAGGTAAAAGCCATTTCTTTCACCTCCTGTTGAAATCATATTCATTGGAATTTAAAACTGTTACAGGAACCTGAACATTTCCCGAGCCCTATTTTTCATAAAAGGGAAATTTTTTTCATAAAGATTATAAGTGGAGGGGATAGGCGTGAAACTCCTCAGAACTGAAGAAATCTTGTGGCAAAAAGTTTATACAAAGGAATTGAAGCAGGATATAAAGCTGAAACCTTACCCTGTGAAAGTAACGGGTGTTGTGCCGAGAGTTCAGGACGTAGACCAACGTATTCAAAAAGGTGCGGTAATATTTTCCGCAACCCTCACAACGGGAGTGTATTTTTTGAGCAGGGAAGGTACCCTGCGCTATATTGAAGTTCTGCAGCCGATCAGGTACGTTTTTTGCCTAGAAAAAATCCTCGACGGGATGGAAGTGCGAGTCGACTGCGCACCGGAAACTCAAAATTATCACTTGGCCGAAGATACTCTTTCCGTAGATTTTTCATTGAACTTTGATCTTGAGGCCGTGATCGAAAGGCCCGCTGGCTTTGCAAAGACCCTGGAAGCAAAGACAGAGAGGATAGCAACCTTCCGGGTTATCAAGGAAGAAACGGATGTGGCCGGTATAAGGTTTTTTTTTGAAAAACCCGATTGCCGCAGGATTATAACCGTAAAGCCCCATTTGGCCAAGGTAGAAACAAAAGTATTCAAAGGTTTTATAGCCGTAGAAGGAGAAATTTCTGCAGACGTTTTTTACATAGATGGTTCTGGTTTGGAAAGGCACAATCAGGTAACAGTCCCTCTTGAAAGGGTAATTTCGTGCAACGAAGCGGAGCCGGAACAACTTGCCAGGGTGACGGCTGCTTTTTCAGAAGTTCACTTTCGACCGTCTCATAAGGCAGGGAATTACGGGATTATGATGGCCTGCCGGTTGGATGTAAAGGTGTTGAAAAAAGAGGAAAGCCAGGTGGTAACCGATTTCAAACACGAAGGATATCAGATAGTAAAAGAAGAGCTGCTGTTGAAGGAAGTTGTGGATCAGGGAGCGTTTTCTTTTTTTATCGCAGAAAGTTATCCCTTAAAGGGAAGGAACCTGGTGGATTTGCACGGAAGGGTTGAAAGAGTTTATTACGAGATGAACGGGGAACTGCTGGTGGTCCAAGGTGTGATTGGCGTTGAAGTTTTTTACGTTGATGAAAACCTTCTTTCGGCTTACCGGTATATCAAAATAAACTTTTGCAGGAGCCACCCGGCAGGAACCGTACAAACGCAGGTATCGTATGAACTGAAACCCAGGATACTTCACCTCTCGGGGGTCTCAAAAGATGGCAGTATAAAGATAACGTCCCTCGTGGAAATAGAATATACCGCGGTTTGCCGCAGAGCCACCCCTGTGGTGGTGGATATTATTCCCCGCGAAGGTATTGAAAGGGAACTTTTCCGGGTGGAAAAAATCTTGGATGCAAAAACCATCGAACTTGTCGAAAAAAATGAGATAATCCTAGATTGTCCGGTAATGCTTGTAGAGGACATAAAGGGCGAGGTAGAAAATTTAAATGTAACGGTCCTGGACTACAGATTTTTGATTCAGGGCGGACTGTCCGTTCACATTTATTATGCGGGAGTCGACGGTATCATCCGCTGCCAGAAAAATATAGTGCCTTTCGGCGTACTAGGGGATGTGAAAGGCGGCCGAAAGGATATGCACGTCCGGGCAGATGCCAGGATATCAGAGGTTTCTACAGAAATTATAACTCCTACCAGGTTAGATGCTATTTTTTTATTGAGCTTTGACATCGAGGCAACCTGCCAGCAAGACCTCTATCTTGTGACCGGACCTACGGTCCTCCAAAATCGGCGGTACCGGCAGGTTTATACGCAAGAGAGGCTGCGCCGCCTTTCCTACATTATGCCCCTTACAGCACCAGCACTTTTTGCAAAAGACATAGTACCGGAGGTGATGGAAAAATGGGTAGAAGTGGAAAAAGCAGGTTTTTGGATAGGGGGCAAACTCCGGGTAAATACGGCTTATGTGGGAAGGGATCACCTGGTACATCATGACATTGACGAGGTGGAATTTAAGTTTTTCATTAAGGGCGAAGAAGGCTTGGACACAAGCAGGGTAAGCTTATCGGCGAGGCCTAAAAAGGTCGTCCTGGTAGCTGGAGGTGAGATGCTGGAAGGAGAGTTTGAGATATCTATTAAAAATTATTATCTAAAAATGTTGTAAGGCGGGGAGGGAAACATTGATGCAGGACGTTGCCGGAAAGATAGCGGCTTTCTTTAAGGATTTTTCGCAAGTTGAAGTGGAAGTGATCGACGTGCAGCTTGGGCCCAACGGCGCAAATGCGCTTTGCAGGCTACCTGACGGAGAGTACCAAGTAATCCTGGGTAGCGACTTTTCGGTAAAAGCCTACTATCGTAAAAAACCGTATATAAAGGATGTGGTGAAACTCCCAAGCGAACCTTTGAAACCGGAAAATTTGTCTTCCGGGAATGGAAGAGAAGCTTCAAACTCAAAACAGGAAACCGAAATGCCAGCAGCATCCAACAGCGAAAAGGCTGTAGCATGTGGCAGGATAAGTCAGATCTTTGATCCAATATACAAAATCTTATCACCGATTATAAAAAAGTTGGCAAGCAAGGGTTAGTAGAAAAAGATAAGAAAAAATATTACAAAAAAGGGGAAGAGGCAAAAACCTCTTTTTTTATTTTTTTGTCCGGAGAACCTACGAACCCTGTATATTGTCATCCCGCAGCAAAAGGTTGTAGGTAACCTCTGAAAAAAATCACTCATACTATAAAATTAAGAATTTAAGAAATTAAAATGAAAATATTTTATGATAATTTTTGTGGCACAAAAAAACTATCAGCAGGTGTAACAACAAAAGGCGTGACGCCATATTATAGAGGAGGAGAGATAATGGCCGAATTAATTGCATTCGCCGCAATAATTATCGTTATTGTGGCCTGCCCTCTTTTTATCGCAAGACTGCGTTTCAAAGGCCGGTTAAGAACCCTGAATAACACAGAAAAATCGTTTTTCGCCCAACAAGAAACCGATAAGACAAATGATGCTGAGCCCTCAATTGAAGCCTGCAAAAGCAACGAAAAAGGGATTTGTGGCCATGCGACAACGGAAAAACAGGAGAATACGCTGGAAGGGAAAGGCGAAATACAGGCAGCTTGTGAAAGAGGGCAGGAAGTTAAAAGAGAGGATGAGGAGGATTCCGAAGGGGAGGAATACTGTCGGGGAGCAATAGAAGGTAATGAAATCCCAAAGGGAGAGGAAAAGGAGTTAACTGATATTTTGGAAAAAAAACAAAAAGGGGAGGATATAATGGATCCATTGATTCAAGTCCCCGTTTTAGTCGGGGAAGGTTCAATCCAGAAAATGGTTGAATCCACTGTAACCCTAGAAAACCCTGCGGTGAAGGTTCGGGAAATCAGGGCTCACATTGATGATTTAAGGACGGATGTTATTCAGGATAAGGTGATCATCCAGGGGACGCTTCACAAACAGATATTTTACGTAGGGACCGATGCCGTAATCCACCATCAGACCGAGAATATCCCAGTGAGCTATTTCATGGATATAGCTGGAGCCGCACCGGGCATGAACGTAACTGTAACTCCAACGATAGAGCACATCACTTACACTCTTTTGGACCAGAACACTTTACACCAGAAAGTAATACTGGTGTTTAATGCCGTAGTCACTGATACTCAAATACTTAATGTGCTGCCGGGTGTCGAAACTCCGCTATATTATGTGCCACAGGTGACAGGCCAGGGCTCCCAACAGCTCATTGTGGAAACTACGGTTCAGCTTACCAATCCCGCTCAAAAAGTGGATGAAATCACTGCAAGGGTAAAGGATATAACTACTGACGTCATTACCGACAAGGTAGTAATTCAGGGATTGCTCCACAAGCAGATATTTTATGTGGGCACCGACAATGTCGAGTACCATCAGGCGGAAGAAGTACCCTTCAGTCTTTTTGTAGATACCACCGGAGCCGCACCGGGGATGAACGTGCAGGTCCAACCCGTTATAGAAAGCATAAACTATACTCTAGAAAATGAGACCATACTGCAGCAAAAGGTGGTAATCCAGTTTTCCGTAACAGTGACGCAAAATGCAAAGCTCAATTTACTCCCCATCACCGGCAAGACCATATTGGTGGAGGAAGTCGTAGGCGAGGCCACCGGGCAAACGCTCCTACAGGATATCGTTACAATGGAAAGGCCTACCCAGAAGATAAGAAATATTGATGCAACCGTAACTGATATTTCATGCCAGGTAATTACCAATAAAGTCATTATCCAGGGAACCATACACAAGCAGATCTTTTACATCGGAACTGACAACATCGAATATGAACAGGGTGAAGACGTAAATTTCAGCTTTTTCGTGGACTTAACAGGTGCCGCTCCGGGTATGAACTGCACTCCAGTCCCCACCATCGAAAGCGTTATACCTGAGCTGCTGAGCGAGACGCAGCTCTTGCAGAAAGTGGTTCTGAAAGTCGATATCCTGGTGACATCAACCGTAAGATTAGGTGAGATACTGTCAATATAAAAATATTCGTCCTCACACACACCACAGAACACGCGGGGCTGCATCCGACGGTTCACAAGCTTCACGAAGATTATGATAGCGTTCGGTAAAGCTCATAAGGCCCTGGGATTGCAAGTAAACACTGCTCAGGGCCTTATTCCATTTACCCGCGTATCATTTTGCCGTGGGATTTAAATGCGTATCTTTGCCTTTGTGCATCGGGTGGCCCTTAGCACCTTTTAACTTGCAGTAGATAATACATAAAGCCCTCAAAAGAGGGCTTTCGATTTAACCGCGGTTATTCACCTTTACTCCAAGGTATGATTCTTTTATCCCCGGATCGTCGAGGAGGTCTTGTGCCCTGCCGCTTTTTACTATCCTTCCTTGTTCGAGCACATAAGCTCTGTCAGCGGTGGCCAGAGCTTTATAGGCGTTTTGCTCTACCAGCAGGATGGTCTTGCCCATGCTCTTGATGTCCTTTATAACTTTGAAAATGGTTTGGACCATCAAAGGGGCAAGGCCGAGCGAAGGTTCATCCATAAGCACGAGCTCTGGATTGCCCATAAGCCCCCGCCCTATAGCAAGCATCTGTTGCTCCCCGCCGGAGAGAGTCCCCGCCATCTGCTTTTCTCTTTCTTTCAGGCGGGGAAAGAGCTCGTACACCATTTCCAAATCCCGCTTTATCCCATTCATATCACTCCTAAGGTATGCCCCCAGCATAAGGTTGTCCTTCACTGTGAGATTTGCGAAAATCAACCTTCCCTCGGGCACCTGGACGATGCCCCTTTTTACAATGAGGTGGGGCAATTTTGGGAGTGGTTCTCCCTTGAACAAGATGCTGCCTTCCCTGTACCTCACGATTCCCGATACGGCATTCAAAAGCGTGGATTTTCCAGCGCCGTTTGCGCCTATTATTGTGACTATTTCACCCTTTTCCACCGATATGCTGACGCCTTTAAGGGCATGTATGCCACCGTAATAGACGTGAAGGTCTTTGATTTCAAGCAACCGGCATCCCCCCTTCGCCCAGGTACGCCTCTATCACTTTCGGGTCCTGCTGGATTTTTTCGGGAGGCCCTTCTGCCAACTTCTCACCGAAGTTGAGCACTACGATGTTTTCGCATATCCCCATTATCAAGTCCATGTGGTGTTCTATGACGAGGATGGTGCAACAGAATTCATCCCTTATCCTTCGGATGAGGTTCATCAGTTGCAGAGTCTCGTCGGGATTCATGCCTGCGGCGGGTTCGTCTAGCAGGAGAAGCTTGGGCTTTAAGGCCAGGGCTCTTGCAATTTCCAGCCTCCGCTGCAGTCCATAAGGGAGGGAATTAGCTACCTTGTCCTTCCAGCCTGAAAGCTCCATGAGCTCTAGAAGCCTTTCTGCAAACTCTTTCAATTCCCTCTCCTGCCGCCTAAATTTATTCAACCTCAAGGCCACATCACATATATTGTAATCGGCGTTGTGGTGACATGCCGTCAAAACGTTTTGGTAAACCGTCAGGTTTTTAAAGAGCCTGATGTTCTGGAAAGTCCTTGTAATCCCCATCCTTGCAATTATGTGGGGTTCTTTGTCGTGGATCGGGGTATTCTCAAAATATATACTGCCGCTTGTGACTTTGTAAATTCCAGTAATAAGGTTAAAAACGGTCGTCTTTCCCGCGCCATTTGGTCCTATGAGCCCCGATATGGAACCCTGTCTAACCGCAAAGCTCACATCTTTCACGGCGGTAAGGCCACCAAAGGTTTTAGTAAGATTTTCTATTCTCAAAAGCTCCATCCTATGCCTCCCCGCTTCGAATAGCCCTATTTTTGCCCGATTTTTTTAAAATGGAAGTTATGCCTTTTAACGTTATCTCCTTACCGCCCATGAGGCCTTGCGGCCTTGCTATCATGATGAATATAACAGCAGCACCGTATATCACGAACCTCCACACCGCAAATGACCTTAAAATTTCCGGCAGCACCGTCAAAAAGAAAGCAGCAAGCACGCTACCAGAAATGCTTCCGATTCCGCCAAATATTACCATTATGGTGTACTCCGTAGACTTTTGCAAGCCGAACAGTTTAGGCTGGAGGAAGGTAAGGTAATATCCCAGAAGCCCTCCAGCCACGCCGGCATATACGGCACTGATAAAAAGCGAAATAACTTTATACCTATAGACATCGATCCCCATAACCTTAGCAGCTAGTTCTTCTTCCCTCACCGCTATCATCGCACGCCCGTGCCTAGAATTTATCAAAAATACCAAAAATATGATTCCGAACAAGCTAAATATCACTACTGTCATGAGGTCTACCTTAGGGGGTATGCCCGGCCAGCCCCTCGCCCCGCCGAAAATCTGAAGGTTATCCAGCAAAAGCCGTATTGCCTCCCCGAATCCCAAAGTTGCGATGCAAAAGTAATCGCCTTTTAGATTGAGAGTAAGCCTTCCTATGAAAAGGCTCACTAGGCCTGCCGAAAGTCCCCCAGCGATAACAGCAGCTATAAAAGGCAGCCCCAACCTTTCTCCGAAATATACGCATGTGTACGCCCCAACAGCCATAAAGCCTGCGTGGCCAAAAGAAAAAAGTCCCGTAAACCCGGTCAGGAGGGAAAGGCCCAAAACTGCTATAATGTTTATTCCCGCGAGAATCAGCACTCCTTCGATATAAAACCAATTCACAACAATCCCTCCTTACGCCTTTTCTTCGGAGGATTTACCCATGAGACCCATGGGTTTAAATACAAGGATCAATATCAATAAGCTGAAAGAAATCAGGTCCCTGTACTGGGACATCATGTAGCCCGATACCATGGTTTCAAGGATGCCCAGGATAAAAGAACCTATCACCGCTCCTGGCAGGCTCCCAAGTCCGCCAAATACTGCTGCTATGAAAGACTTTATTGTTATCGAGCCTATCTGGGGATAGACAGTGTATTTCATTCCAAAAAGCACTCCGGCAATCCCGGCCAGAAATCCTCCAAGGGCGAAAACCACAATTGTCACAAAATCCGTATTTATTCCCATCAAGGCACTAGCTTTTGGATTAAATGCCGTGGCCTGTATGGCTTTTCCCATTTTGGTAAACTCAATAAAATAAACCAGGGCAACAAGACTAATACACGAAATTACAAACATCACCATATCTAGACGTCCTACGTATATGCCTCCCAAATTGAAAGGCTGGGGCGCAAAGACTTGTGGATAGGTCCGGAAAGTCGGGCCTATGGTAGCTATCACGAAATTTTCCATAAACATAGAAGCCCCCATCGCTGAAATCATAAAATACAAGAAGGGGGCATTCCTTGCTCTTAAGGGCTTATAGGCCACCCTCTCCACCAATACCGCAACCAGCATCGCACAAATTCCAGCCCCGAAAAAAGCTACCCAAAACGGCATCTTATAAAGGGTAACGAAGAAAAAGCCGAAATACGCCCCCAGCATTATCACACCGCCGTGGGCAAAATTACTGAAATTCATTATGCTGTAGACCAACGAATAACCCACCGCCATGAGGGCGTATACGCTGCCTATCGAAAGGCCATTAATCAGTTGTTGCAGTATCTGGATCATACAATCCCCCTTATTCACGGCGGGCCCTGCGCGAAAAGCGCAGGACCCATAATCTTCACTCAGTCACAGCGTATTTCTGCTGGAACTTATACTTGCCGCCTTCTATCTTTATTATAGCCGCTTCTTTCCCTTCGGGGTTGTGGGTATCCTTGCTTATCCTTATCCTTCCAGTAATGCCCTGAATATCAACCGTCTCCAAGGCATCTCTTATAGCCACCGGGTCAAAGCTGTTGGCCCGCTTTATGGCGTCCACCAGCACAAAGAATGCGTCATGGGCCAGGTATCCGTTGAGCTCGGGCATTTTGCCGTATTTGGCATTGTATTTTTGTTTAAATTCCTGCACCGCCGGGTCGTCGAAATCCAGGTGGTTTACAAAGTAGCTCCCTTCGACAGCATCGGCTGCCATTTCCAGCAAGGTATCCGAAGGCCATCCGTCGCCGCCCATTAGCACGCTCTTTATGCCGAGGTCCCTGGCCTGCTTTGCGCTGAGGGCCACTTCCTTGAAGAAGTAAGGCATGAAGATTACGTCGGGGCTCGCGGCCTTGATTTTTGAAAGCTGCGGTCTGAAATCGGTATCCCCGCTCTTGAAAGCCTCCTTGGCCACTATCTGTCCGCCTTTTTCCTCAAAAGTCTTTATGAAAAATTCTGCAAGTCCCTGGGAGTACTCGTCGGTCACGTCGTAAAGAACCGCCGCCTTTTTAAACCCCAATACGTCGTAAGCGTAACCGGCCGCAACGGCACCCTGGTAGGGGTCTATAAAGCACACCCTAAAGTTGAAGGGCTTCACTTTTCCGTCCAAAACCGTTACTTTGGGATTAGTTGCAACTGTGGCTATGTCTGGAACTTTCATCTCTTCCAGAATACCGGAAATTGCCATCGCCGAGCTGCTGGTGTTGGGGCCTATAATGGCGATCACCTTGTCCTGGGAAATTAGCCTTTTTACTGCGTTTACAGCTTCAGTAGCATCACCGCGGGTGTCATAGCCCACAATTTCTATTTTTTTGCCCAAGACTCCGCCTGAATTGTTTAGCTCTTCAGCTAGCATTTTTAGGGTATTAAGTTCGCTCTGTCCCCATACGGCCTGGTCCCCGGTTAGAGAGCCTATCCAGCCGACTTTGACCACATCGCCGGATGCGCCCTGATTTTTCTGCCCCTGGCCGCAACCAGAAATTGATAAAATCACGAGAAGGGCTGATAAAATTAGCAACGCCACTTTTTTTGACATTCCAGTTCCCCCTTTGATTTTATAATTAATTTTAATTTTCGGATAATATTGTTTTCTCCCCTCTTCTTACCCCCTTTTTTTTGTTTACTAACTTCTATCGCCGAAGGGTTTCTCAAAAACTCATAAATATTTATACTCGTAAATATTATATATATTTAGAAAGATAACAGACGACACTTCTATTATAAACGTAACCCTTGGCAGCGTCAATGAATTTTTATTTCCTTTTTGTCAGGTATTATGTACACAAAAAATGGGAGGCATAACATCCCCCCATATTTTCTGTATAAAATTACATATCCTCTCCCTTGTCAATCTTTTTTAACACAACTGCAACAGCCACACCTACCGCTGCCCCTATTGATGCCGTCATCAGTTGCGGCAGGGTAAAGGCCTGGATAACAGGCTGTGGCACTTTTACTCCTACCCATTTTAAGATATAAACTGCACAGATCGAAAGCCAGGCGTACTTTGCTAAAGAAGGCAGCGCAATTTTTAATACCGTATTCTTTTGGACAGAATAAAGCCATACATAGAGAGCGTTCCCCGCCATTATGAACGGCACCATTGGAGGAAATTTTAAAATTCCTACTAAGATCGCAATCAAAGGAGTCAAAAGGCCTATGGTAACTCCCGAAATCGGATTAACCATTTCCCCTGCGATGACGAGCATGGCATTTACCAAAGAGCCGGTAATAATTTGGGGCATTTTAAGGTACTGAACCATGAGCGTCAAGGCAAGCAATAAGGCGGTCCTGGTCAAAAATTTCGTATCTTTTTTCATAAAAAATACCCCCTTCGCTCAGGACTACCCTTGCGTCAGGTTGAGAATGTCTTCACTTTCTATTTTAATCTGTTGAAAGCAAAAGTCAATGTTATTTTTATAAAATTTCTCACAGATTGCCCTCGGGCAGCGGCACTAGTCCTATTTTATCGTACACTTCCTTTAACGTCTGAGAGGCAATATCTTTTGCCCTGGTAGCTCCACATTTTATCACACTTTCGAGGTAACCTTTGTCGGCCATAAGCTCTCGGTATTTTTCTCTGATAGGCCTAAGACCTTCTATAACCGCTTCAGCCACAGCCTTCTTAAAAGCTCCGTAGCCTTGTCCTTCAAATTCCTTTTCAATTTCCTCGAAAGACCGCCCTGTCATAGCAGCATAAATGTTCATCAAATTGCTTATGCCGGGCTTTGCTTTCTCATCATAGCGTATGACCGCTTCAGAATCGGTAACCGCTTTTTTAAATTTCCTCATTATCAAATCAGGCGAATCGAGCACTAAAATATAGCTGTTTTCGTTTTCGTCGCTCTTTGACATCTTTTTCGTCGGCTCCTGCAGGCTCATTATCCTTGCTCCAACTTTCGGAATGTACGCCTCCGGTATTTTGAACACTTCTCCATACAGGTTGTTGAACCTTACGGCAACGTCCCGGGTAAGTTCGATATGTTGTTTTTGGTCTTCTCCCACGGGAACCAGGTCCGTCTTGAAAAGCAGGATGTCTGCCGCCATCAATACAGGATAGGTGAAAAGCCCTGCGTTTATGTTGTCCCTGTGCTTTCTCGCCTTTTCTTTAAATTGTGTCATCCTGCTCAGCTCTCCTACGTAAGTGTAGCAGTTCAAAATCCACGCCAGTTCTGCATGGGCGCTTACATGAGACTGGAAATATATAATGTTTTTTTCAGGATCAAGCCCACACGCCAGGTATTGAGCCAAAAATGAATAGCATCTTTCTCTAAATGCTGCCGGGTCCTGCCTTACTGTAAGCGCATGAAGGTCCACTATGCAGTAAATACAATCGTACTCATCCTGAAGCTTGACCCAGTTTTTTATAGCTCCCAGATAGTTTCCAAGTGTCACAGAGCCCGAAGGCTGCGCACCGCTGAATATCCTTTTTTTACCGGTCATATATCCCATCCCATCCTGCATTTTACTTTTTTTATTTATTTTACAATGGAAATCTAAAATATACAAGCTGTGTCAAATTTACAAGGCCCCGGTTTCTTGTTTCCATGTCATTTTTAAGCGCCTTTACCGCATTTGACCCGAGATTCCGTTTTTACTCCATCAGCAGGTAAAAGCTCTGTTATCAGGACACCTGCCAGTATCAGCGCAAAGCCGGTCAGAGCTTTTAGCGTCAATGGCTCACCCCAAAAGAGGAAAGAAAATACTGCAGCAAACACCGCCTCCTGGCACATTATGACCGCCGCATGGGTAGAGGTAGTATACTTCTGGGCCACGTTCTGCACGAGAAAGGCACCTGCCGTGCAGCAAATAACTGCATAAAGTATTGCAATCCACATCGTCAAATCAAGCGTCACGGGCATAGGCTCTGTCAATGCACCTGCTAAGAGGGAGAGGATTCCGGTTATGCCAGTCTCTAGGATTGCCAGGTTTACAGGGTTTCCACGCCTGGCGTAATATTCAATAGTCACTATCTGCATAGCAAAGAATACGGCACAGAGCAATGTGAGAAAGTCGCCTTTGCTTATCCTAAAACCCCCTTCCAGAGAGATGACGCCCAGGCCGGCAAAAGTGACGGCAGCTCCTAATACTTGATACCAGCCGGGAAATTTTTTATTTAAAGTGTATGCCAGAAACGGAACCATAACCACATTGCTTCCGGTTATAAAACCGGATTTGGCAGGAGTCGTATATAAAAGGCCCAAGGTCTGGGTTGCAAAGCCGAAAAAGAGAAAAAGACCTATTATGGTGCCCCCGACGATATCCTCTTTGTCCATGACCTTTAAATTATCTCTAAATATTGCCGCAAGGATGAGGAAGGCCAGCAAAAACCGCACAGCAAGGTACATAAAAGGAGTTATCCTCTGAAGGGCGTTTTTCATCACCACAAAATTAAGTCCCCAGGCCATTGCTATGAGAAGAAGAGCGCCGTCAGCTAATAGGCTTTTTTTAATCTTCATATAACTTACCTCCGCTTTAGTATAATTAATCCTGCTGCAGCCCCTTCAAATACTGCCACATAACCTCTCGGGCTATAGGAGCTGCATTTGCCCCTCCTGAACCGGCGTTTTCTACTATGACCGCCACAGCAATTTTCGGGCTGTCTGCCGGTGCAAATCCCACAAACCAGGCGTGAGGCCTTCCATGGGGATTTTCGGCACTGCCTGTCTTGCCTGCTACCTTTACTCCTTTTATCCTGGCTTGTTGACCGGTCCCGTTCTCCACTACATCAACCATATACTCCTTGATCTTATTTGCCGTAATTGCATCGATCGCCTCTTTTAAAACTGAAGGGGTAGAAATATTTTTAACCCCTCCTAATGGGGTGACAACTTCCTTAACAATATAAGGCTTCATAATTCGCCCGCCGCTTGCAACTGCAGAAGCCACCATAGCCATCTGAAATGGGGTCGCAAGAATTTTCCCCTGGCCTATGGAAGCCTCGCCAAGTTCCACATCATCCCCTACCAAAGAAAACCGCGGAAAGCGGCTTGTTGCCACAGGGAGTTCGAAAGATACTCCTTCATTGAAACCGAAATCCACCGCCTTTTCAAAAAGCCTCTCCTTCCCTACTTCCAGACCCACCTTTACAAAAACCGAATTGCTTGAGAGGCTAAAAGCCCTTTTTATGTCATAATCTCCCGGCCTGAAACCTTCGTAATCTCTTATCACTCTGCCGTTCACTTCCACATATCCCGGAGTTTTGTAGGTTTTAAACTCTAAATCCTGTATGCTTTCTAAGGCTGCAGCAAGGGTCACTATTTTAAAAGTAGACCCGGGCGGATATAGCCCTTGCACCGCCCGGTTGAGCAAAGGGCTGCTTTCATTTTTATAAAGCGATTCCCATTTTTGTTCAATAAAATTAGGGTCGTAACCGGGCGAGCTGACCAGGGCAAGCACAGCTCCGGTATTCGGTTCAAGAGCGACCAAAGCTCCCCGCCTTCCTCTAAAGAGCTGGTAGGCTTTATTTTGCAGCTCCGAGTCTATTGTCAAATACACATCGTTTCCCTTTGAAACCCCCAACACTTTTTGCCGCAAAACCATCATGGGGTCCTGCTGCGAAACCCCCAATAGCTCTCCGTTCAATGTCTGCTCTAAGCCGGCCCTACCCAATTTTCTGGTGGAATACCCGATAACCGGCCCGAAGGCTTCGCCTCCTTGATAAACCCGTTTTTTCCTACCGCTTTCCTCTACGGTCTTTGCAAGAACCCTGCCCTTTGAATCGTATATTGTACCCCTTATTATACTTTCTTCCTGCTCCCAGAGCCTTCGGTTGTAGGAACTTTCGATGAGCTTTTGGCGCTCGTATACCTGAAAATATGTAAGATATCCGAGAAGACTTAAAAAAAGCCCGCAAAACATTATAAATACCAGTCTTACGTTCCTCTTAAGCCTCGTCATCGTCTTCATCCTCCAGAGCTCTCTGCCACAATCCGTTCAATACTCCGAGGGAAGCAAAGCTCATTACCAGCGAGCTGCCTCCGTAACTCATAAAAGGAAGCGTAACACCGGTCACAGGTATTAGTTTTATAACGCCGCCTATAATGGTAAAAATCTGCATCCCAAACATCACCGTATGCCCTACTGCCAGCAAAATCTCAAAGTTTTCCCGAAGTCTCAAGGCGATCCTTATTCCCCTGTACACAAGAAGGAAATACATCAGCACCACCGCTGCAGCTCCCAGAAAGCCAAATTCTTCGGCAAAAGCTGAGAAGATAAAATCCGTCGCTACCGCCGGGATGAAGTCAGGCCTTCCCAGGCCCAGGCCTGTCCCGAAGTATCCCCCTTCTGCTATGGCAAAGAGCGACTGCGCTATCTGATACCCCCTGCCGGGCACATCCTGCCAGGGATTGAGCCAGGCCTCTATCCTCACCTTTACATGGTCAAAAAGGTTGTACCCCAGGACCCCAAGGGCCGCAAAAAGGCCCCCGCCAACGGCAAATAAATCTATCCGCGAAGTCGCCACAAAAATTACGATCAGGGCGGTAAAATAAAACAGCATCGCTCCTCCCAAATCCTTTGACAAGGTCAAAAGTCCAATCACTGCAAGGATTTCCGCTATCATCCTGGAAAATGAAGTTATCCTGCCGTTTTTTAAAGCGCCAGCCAAGTAAAAGGCAAAGGTTATTTTCGCAAGCTCTGAGGGTTGAAAAGTAAACCTTCCAAATATGAGCCAGTTTTTAGCACCGCCTTTTTCCACCCCAAATAAGAGGGGAAGAATTAGCAAAATTATAGTGGCTCCCCAGTAAAAAAAAGGTGCAATTTCGCGCTTTAGCAGGTATTTGGTAAAGAAACTGACCAAAATAAAAAATGCTACGCCTATCCCGAAAAATATAACCTGCCTTTTAAAAAGCTCCAGGTTTATCCGACACAGCATGATAAGTCCAAGCTGTGCCAAAAAAGAAGAGATCAACAACAAAAATTTATCGGAATTCGTTATCACCCACCCGGTGAAAAAATACCCAATAAATACTACAGTCAGAAACGCCAGTGCTCCATAAAAAGGCAAAAAATCTACCGGTTTCCTGTACATGGAAAGAAGCAAAAAAGACAAAAAACCCACCAGGGCCATAGCGGCAAGCGACCTGTTATAAATTGCTTCCTCTCTCGAGTCCACGGTCCTCCCTCCTCAAAAAGGTAAATTTCCGGCTGCCCATCGTTATGACATCCTTCTCCTTTAGCGCCATCGGTTTTTTAATCCTCCTGCCGTTGATATAAGTACCGTTTGTGCTCTTTAAGTCCTGAATTATAAGTCTCCTTCCTCGCCTGTAAATCATGGCGTGCTTGCTAGAAAGATAAGGATCGTCAATCACAATATCCGAGTCCTTTGCCCTCCCTATCGTTGTCACCCTGCGGATAGGAAATTCCCTCCCATCCTCGCACCTTAGGCAATAGCCGGTCTCATCCGGCGACTTTCCTTCTTCATAAAGGTCGAGGACCATCAACTTTAGAAAGTTATAAAGAAAATAATATATAAGTCCGATCAGCAAAAATTTCAAGATCTGAGCAAGAAGCTCATACACTAAAAACCACCTCTAGTATATTATAACACAATAAAGAAATGCCTTTCTTTCACGTAATAATAACGTAAAATCCTTGCAAAGGTTTTAAAAAGCAAAATGTTAAGGTAAGTGGGGTTAAAAAGCAGCCTGCAAAGCCCTGTCTCAATCATCTTGCTTACCACTGCATCCATCTTTTCAAAGTCCAGTTTTTCCCAAACCCTTGATGCGGTCGATTCAAGTTCAAGCCTCGGCAAGAGCAGTTTCCTGAGATTTTTCTCGTAAAATTTTCCGCCATAAACAATGCTTTTTGCGGCACACATCCCGCTCAAAAGGGCCATGTCTATGCCCCCGCCGTGAAGCGGTGAGGTGAGACCTGCTGCATCCCCAACAAGCAGTATATTGTCGTAAAAAAGGCGGGGTAGCATCCTGACAGGGCATATACCACCGAGCTCCCTTATCACGCGGTACTCAGAAAGTCCTTCAATTTCAAGCACATATTCCAGCAAATTCCATAGTTTTGTGGGTTCTTTTCCGAAATTGCCAACTCCCACGTTAGCCGAATTTTTACCTTTTGGAAATATCCAGTAGTAGCCGAACAACCCAGGGAGCAGGCCAACTTTAAAATTGTTCCCGATATGCGAAAAATCCCCTTCCATCACGAACTGCACCGTTTTTCCGCAGTTTCGTTTGTAAAAGTCCGAAAAACCGTAAGCCCTGGAAGTCACCGAAGGAGCTCCACTGGCATCTATTATGAGATCATAATCTTTTTTTAATGCCTTCAGGTCTTTCGGAAAAACCGGAAAGTTTTCTTCGATGACCACTCCTTTTTCTATAGCCTCAGCCCCCAGACTTTTTTGCCATTCCCTTCTGTCGAGCATCCATATATTCATCCTGCTGACATCTATCTCATAAGTATTCTTTATCTTTACAATGAGTTTTTCGACTTTAAACTTAACCCCTGCCTGCGGTTTTCCCAATTTCTTGAGAGGATCGAAAAATCCTTCGGCACACCTTATGTTTTCGCCTATCTTTTCTTTTTCCATAAGCCTTACTTTATGACCCATTCGGGCAGCATATATTGCCGACGAAAGGCCGGCCGGTCCTCCCCCTATGACAAGCACTCTTGCCATAGCCATTTCTCCCCCCTCTTATTTTTGTCTTTTAAAGCCACTGGTCAATTCTTTGCCTTTCTTCTAGGACGCCCTTAAAAAGATCCCCCGTTTTTTTCAGCCTCTCGGGCATGTTTTTCAAAGTAAACATTGAAGGAACAACACTGCTTTCCAATTCTCCCCAGGTAACCGGCGCAGATACGGGGGCGCCTGTAAGAGGCCGCGGACAATAAGGTGCGATCAATGTCTTTCCCTTGACGTTTTGCATATAGTCCAGGTACACCCTCCCCCTTCTTTTTGCTATGTTTCTCTCGGTAGTTGCCTTTTCAGGGAACGTTTTTTCCAGAACCTTGCAGAAAAATTCCGCAAAGGTCCTCACCTGCCTGTAGGTATAACAGGGTTCGAGCGGCACGTAAACCTGAATTCCCGTTGCCCCGGAAGTCTTGGGATAACTCCTGAAGCCTTCCATTTCAAGTAATTTTTTCAAGGCAAGGGCAAGAAACCTTGCATCTTCAAAATCGGTGTCTTCCATCGGGTCAAGGTCAAACACTGCAAAATCGGGATGGTCTATGCTTCCTATTCGAGAAAGCCACGGGTGTATTTCTAAACTTGCCTGATTGGCAGCCCACACTAGGCTTTTTAAATCGTCAATCAGGACATAACTTATCTTTCTTTTTTGCCCGCCCGATAAGGTTACGACGGTATAAGTTTTGAGCCATTTAGGTGCATAATCGGGCGCATTTTTCTGGTAAAAACTTTCACCGCCTATACCTTCGGGGTAACGCGTAAAAACTATGGGACGGTCTTTTAAGTGAGGCAGCAAATAGGGGGCTATTTTCACGAAATAGTTTATAATATCCGCTTTCGTTATCCCATCTTCCGGCCACATCAATTTCGAAAGGTTGCTGAGCTTTAGCTTTTCGCCTCCCACTGACACGACGGTCATTTTACCGCACCTTTCCTTTTATTTTTATATTAGATTTTGCCGGCCGATTTCCCTCTTATGCAAAAATATTTTTAAAAAAGGAAAAAATATATAGGGTGGTTGCCATGATTAAGCCCGGCATTCCCTTCATTCCAATGGAACCCACGCCCTGCCGCGAAGCTTTCGACGACGAAAGCTTCGGCTTTCAGGTGAAATGGGACGGGACCAGAGTCTTAGCCCACATAGACGGCAAAGTGGAGCTTTTCAACAGGAAGATGAAAGGGCGAACAAAACAGTACCCCGAGGTGGTTGATGCCCTTCTCCGGCTTTTCTCCGGCAAAAGCACGGTGCTCGACGGCGAGATGATAGCCCTTCTCGGTGGAAGGCCCGACTTTCATAACCTCATGAGGCGGGACATGGCGACCGACGAGGCCGCCGCAAAATACCTCGCCTCAAAAATACCGGTAACTTACGTGGTCTTCGACATCCTGCACCTTGACGGAAGGTGTCTTGCCGAACTCCCGTTCTCAGAACGATATGGCATTTTAAAAAACTGCCTTCAATCCCGCGAGCCAGTGGTGGTCACGGATACCTTCCCCGGCATGGGAATCTCCCTTTTCGAAGCGGTAAAGGCGAAGGGCCTTGAAGGCATAGTGGCAAAAAAGCTCGACAGCCGCTACGAAATTGGAAAAAAGAGCAAAAAATGGCTAAAGATCAAAAACCGTCGCATTATAACCGCCCTGGTGGGCGGGTTTCTGGCCGAAGGCAAGAGGGTTCGATCTCTTTTTCTCGGCCATCTGGTAGAAGGGCACTTGGTCTTTATCGGCAGGGTTTCCAGCGGCCTCAATGCGGAAAAGAGCAGTGCCCTTTTCGACGTTTTCTCTAGACTTATAACCGATGAATGCCCCTTTTCAGCGTTGCCGCCTCTATCAAAAAAAGAAAAACCCTTATGGGTTTTGCCTCGCACCCTAGTCGAAGTAGAATTTTTAGAGTACACCGGCGAAGGATTCCTGAGGCATCCCGTCCTCCGGGGTATTCTGTAGATTTTACGATGTTGCTGCTTTTTTCCTTTTGGCACCAGAGGCCTTCTTTTTTTCCGCCTTTTCCTTTTCCCTTTCCACCATGGCAAGGCTTGCCTTCAATGCTTCCATCAGGTCGACCACCTTCTCTTCCCTGCCAGGAGGCACCTTTACCTCTTCTCCCTCCACTTTCGCCCTTATGATGTCCAGCACCGCCTTTCTGTACTCATCGGTGTATTTTTCGGGCTTGAAGTCCGAAGAAAGGGAACCGATAAGCTGCATCGCCATTTTCACCTCGTTTTCATGAAGCTTTACATCGGGCAAAATTGGTACATCTCCGGCACTGCGCACCTCGTCAGGGTAAAACATGGTCTCCATCACCAGGTGCTTTTCACCGTAAGGCCGAACGCAGGCAAGGTGCTGTTTAGATCTTATCATTACTTTTGCTATTGCGATTTTCCCCGTTTTTTTAAGCGCTTCGAAAAGCAAAACATACGCCTTTTGCCCCGTTTCTTCAGGACCGAGGAAGTACGAACGGTCGAAATAAACCGGGTCAATTTCGGAAAGGTTTACAAAGTCCACTATGTCAATGGTGCGGGTTGTCTCGTCCGGTATGGATTCGAGGTCTTTTTCTTCTATCACCACAAATTTCCCTTTTTCGTATTCATATCCCCGCACAATTTCCTCGTCTTCAACCTTGCGGTTGCAAAAAGGGCAAACTTTTTCATAGCGTATCGGAGTGCCGCACGCCCTATGGATTTGCCTGAAGCTCAAACTTTTTCGTTCAGTCGCTGCGTACATCTTCACAGGCACGTTGACAAGTCCGAAACTTATCGAGCCCCTCCACAAAGCTCGCATCTTTTCACCTCCCGTTATAATGTTCCACTTAAAAAGGCATGTTATCCCTTCCAGCCTTTCCAGGAATATAAAGTATACAGCGAGTTTTTGGGGAAAAAATAAAAATGCCTGCAGGTGGCTAGCGAGGTACCGTGTCCCAATGGGTATCGATAGTTAGTCACCTGCAGGCTTTTTTTATATGTAACCCTGTGTTATAATTTTTCTTACCAAAATTTTTAAAAAAGGTGATAAAAATGGCAAAAATTGTATTTTTTATAGATTTCGACGGGACCGTAACCGACAAAGACACCTGCCTTGCTATGACAGAGGTCTTCGCCCGCGGCAATTGGCAGGAGCTGGAGCTCAAATGGCAAAAAGGGGAAATATCCACCGAAGAGTGCGCGAGAGAAACCTTTAAACTTTTCGACACAAGCGAACAGGAATTGAAAAATTTTTTGCTGGAGAACATAAAAATCGACGACCATTTCATAGACTTCGTAGAGTTTTGCCGCCAAATGGGGTATGAAATTTACATATTGAGCGACGGCTACGATTTTAACATCGAAACCATCTTTGTAAAATACGGCATAAGCGGGATACCCTACTTTGCGAACAAGCTCGTAATTGAAGGGATGAGATTTGACATCGAGTGCACTTACTCGTCGAAAACCTGCCCGCAGTGCGGCACTTGTAAAGCTGACCTTTTAGAAAAATTAAAACCTGCGGATGCCATTTCTATATACGTGGGAGATGGATACTCGGATATTTGTGCGGCCAAAAAGGCCGACGTGATTTTTGCAAAAGGAGTACTGCTCTCGCACCTACGCCAAGAAGGAACTCCCGCCATCGCTTATAGCGATTTTTCGGACATATTAAAATGGCTCAAACGTCAATGACTTTCCACCTGTTGCACCTATCCCCCCACCGGGCTATTACCTTTCCTTCCATTCTTATGTTGACTACCTCGCAGTGGTTGGAACAACCCTGGCATTCGAAGCTGTCAGCGGTAAATTCTATTTCGCTTGCGTCAAACCCCCTGAATTTGGTCTTGCTGACGTTGGCATCCTTGGCGAGTAAGGCTGCACCTATGGCGCCCATTACATTGTGGTATTTTGGGACGTATACTTCCATCTCCAGGGCTTCCTCGAAGGCGGCTTTCATCCCCACATTGGCCGCTACTCCCCCCTGAAAGACGACCTTCGGGCGGATTTCCTTGCCCTTCCCCACATTGTTTAGGTAATTTCGAACCAGTGCCTGACAGAGCCCCCTTATTATATCTTCCACCTTGTACCCCATCTGCTGCTTGTGAATCATGTCGGATTCGGCAAAAACCGCACACCTTCCCGCAATTCGAACCGGATTTTGTGACCTCAGGGCGTAATAGCCGAATTCCTCAATGGGTATCCCCAGCCTGTTGGCCTGCTGGTCCAGAAAAGACCCGGTTCCTGCGGCGCATACTGTGTTCATTGCAAAGTCGGTAACTACTCCATCTCGCAGAATAATTATCTTAGAGTCCTGTCCGCCTATTTCAATGACAGTGCGCACATCGGGGACTTCTTTCATGGCCGCTACAGCGTGGGCTGTGATCTCGTTCTTGACCACATCCGCACCAGCTATTACTGCCGCCAGTTGCCTGCCGCTCCCTGTAGTCCCAACTCCCTTTATATCCCAGTTTTTCTCGTTTTTCGATAAAATTCTAAGCCCTTCCTGAATTGCCTTTATAGGCTGGCCTTGAGTTCGCAAGTATATAGCTTCCTCTATCTTCCCATCCTCATCCATAACCACCAGGTTTGTGCTCACCGAACCCACGTCAATTCCCAAATAATGCGCCATAGACTACATCTCCTTTTTTGTTCGCCTCTTTATGTTTTCTTTTGGCTGCCAGCAAGTCTACGAAAGCCTCTATGCGCGTTCTAAGGCCTTCTTTCCCGGTCTGTTCGTCCAACGTCACCGGAAGGAATCCTATATCGTACTTTGCGCAAACTTTTGGCAGTATGCTTTTTGCCACAATTTCAGGGATGCAGGTAAACGGAGAAAGCTGTATTACCCCGTCAAAACCTCTTTTTGCAAAAAGGATTGCATTTCCCACCGATTCTCTTCCGTGGCCTCCGCACATTTCCTTGAAATACGGGGAGGCTAGCTTTTTTACGTCTCGCTCCCCGGGCATCCTCAAAAGGTCCATGACAGCATTGTAAAAGGTGTAAGAGGCTAAAAACATGGAACGCTCGGCGTATACTCCGAGGTCTCCCAGCATCTCTTCTATTTCCAGGTTAGCCGCAGGCTCTATCACCACGTATATTTCGCCGACGATGCCTATTTTGAGTGGGTCATATTCCTTTTTTTCTATCCTTTCATAAAGTAATTCTATTTCCCTTTCGATTTCTAGAAGGTCCTTGTAATCTTTCGCCTGAGCTATAAGCTCTGCACATTTCCTGTACGTCTTCGTGGTTTCACCTTTTTTGACCTCAAGGGGCCTTATCTTATGGGAGAGCTTTTCAGCCTTGTCAAGAAGCTGAAGTTCCTTCCAGGCAAACCTTAAGATTCTGTAATAGTCGGCAAAGCTAAGCCTCTTGTTTACCAGTTTTTTTATGCTGGCGATGAGCTCTTTAAGGTGCCTTCCCGGAGGTTCTAAAGTTATCATCTCGAATTCGTAGCCCAGGCTTTTTAAAATTTTTTCGTGCAGTGTGGTATAAAGCCCCGCCCTGCACGGCCCCACACCGCCAGTGGAGACCAGGGTGTCGGCCCCCGCCTCTAAGGCCTCTATATACGTTCCCAAGACTATTTTAAAAGGCAGGCACGCAAATTCCGGAGAATACTTTGTGCCCAGGCTCAAAGTCTCCTCTGTCGGACGCCTGGGCAGCACCACCTCGTTTCCGAAGGCGTTCATCAGCTTTTTGAACGTCATCGTCGCGTTACCCACATAAGGAAATGACACTTTCCTCATACTAGTATCGCCTCTTTTAGTTTTCTTCTCTTCAGCATATCTACAAAAGCCTCGAGCCGGGTGTTTACTCCCTCCTGACCGGTGTGCTCGTCGAAGGCGACAGTCAAAAATGGCACATTTTTTTCTCTTGCCTCCAGTTCCATTATCTTGTCCACAATAAAATCCGGCCCGCATCCAAAGGCAGTCACGTGGATTATACCGTCCACCAATTTTGTTTCCATAAAATGAAAAGCCGTCCTCAGGACGCTGTTGCTGAAGGTCCAAAACAGCATTTTTCTCAATCTTCGGGCGTACTTCCTTTTTTCCGTTTCCGTAACCATCTCGGGAGTAACGACATAAGCGCCCATTTTTATTAGCTTTCCGATTACATCCAGGCTGACGTACGGGTCGTAAAGCAGGTAAGGATATCCCACTACTCCCAACTTTATTTCAGCTTTTTTTTCCTGCACTCCTATTCCGAGGGGAGGAATGGCGCCTTTAAGAAAATCAAGCTTATATTTTTCCAAACTCTCCTTTGCCTTCCTATAAGCATTCCACGCCTTAAAAAAACTTTTATTGAACTTTCTCGCCACCGAAAGGCACAGGGAAAAAAGCTGCCTCTTGCCCTTTGCTATGTCTATTCTCACTTCCAGCATATTGTTCAAGTTTTCTAAGGAGCATACCAGCATGTCGGGAAGGCCGAGGAATTTCGGGCAGAAGGTAGCTTCACTATTTACCTTAACAAGCCTCGGGACAAATATGTAATCCACCCTTCCCATCAGATTTTTCACGTGGCCGTGAAAAAGTTTTACCGGCACACAGGCATCCGCTACAGCGTCCTCAACTCCTTCGTCGATAATTTCCTTCGATGTTGGGTCGGAAACCACCACTTCCAAACCGAGTTCCTCAAAGAAGGTGTTTATAAAGGGATAATATGCATAGTACGCCAAGGCTCTCGGCACTCCTATTTTCAATCGAGGTCTCTCCTTCGTTTTTTGTCGAGTCAATATATATTTCAACGTTTAGCATAAAATTCCTGCTGCAAAAAATGCGAAAGAGGAAGACCTGCATCCTGTGATGCAGGTCCTCTTTTTACCTTGCCACGCCTTCCTCTTTCATTTTAGTTTCGAAGGTCCTGTCGAGAACAGCGGACATCCTGGGTGTTCTGAAAGCCGGTCCTTCGGCTTTTTCCGGCAGTTTTGCCTTTTTATCTTCGAAGTTGAATCCATTAAGATAAAGCACCGTCGTTCCGAAGGCATCTTTTGAGCCTGCCGGCCAAAATACGCCGGATTTGCCTATGCATTCCCTCTTTATGCCGCGGTACTCCGGAACATTTCGCGATACGGCGTCCAGCACGTCCTCCGCCGAATCGAACCCCAGGCTATATCCTGTAGAATTTGCTAAGTCTTTTATCACCTGCCAGTTTTCCCTAGCAAAAAGCGGCGGGATCGCCCTTTCGAACCACTGAACCCTGCGCTCGCAACTGGTGTAAGAACCCCTTGACTCTGAAAATGCTGCAAGCGGCAGTACCACATCGGCAAGCCGGGCGGTGTCAGTAAGGAAAAGGTCCTGCACAGCCAGGAATTCGAGCTTTTTCAGGGCTTCCGAAAAAGTCGGAGCTATCCCCGCAGGGTCTTCTCCAAAGATAAACGCTCCCCTTACCTTTCCTTGCTCTATAAGGTTCACGACTTCTTCGGCTTCAACCGAAACTCCCAAGTCCGCCAATCCTTGGGCGTTATTCTTGCCTCTCAGCATGATTATGCCATTTCGCGGTTTTCCTATATGACCCGATACCACGGCAATGGAAGCTACTAGTCTTTCGGCATCCTTCGTCATCCTTTCATGGTCGAAGACCACCATAGCGTTTTTCGCCTGTCCGTAAATGCGGGCAACTTCCCTCAGGTCTTCCGGAACGGTTACGACGGCGAGGGACTCTTTTAGCTGCTCGAATCCTTCAGCTTTTGAAACTCCCGCTGTAAATCCTTCTTCAATCAGCGCTTTCAATAGTGCCTTCAAAAATTCCACGTTGTTTTCGGGCCTTAACACCTTAACGGCATCTTCATCCAGGTAAGACGGTTCTGGATTTATTACCACCAATTTTGCTCCTTTTTTAATCGCTTCTCTTATCTTCAGTCCTGCTACGGCGTAATCCTCCATCGCCCGGCAACCTATTAGGAGCACCACATCGGTGGTCGACAATTCTTCAAGGGAGTTCGTTGAAGCATCGTATCCTAATACATCTTTAAGGCCACTAGGATCGCTTCCAAAAGAAGCGATATAGGTAGTCCCAAGGCCCTTAGCGAACTCTTTTATAGCGAAAATCTCTTCATTGGTAAGTCCCGGCGATACAAATACCGCAAGGCTTTCCGGCCCGTAAAGAGCGCTCAACCCCCTTGCCTTTCTTGCCGCATAGAGCACCGCTTCCTCGTAAGAGGCATTTTCTAATTTCCCGTTTTTCTTGACCATCGGCATGGTTAGCCTTTCTTTCATGGAAAGCGCACTGAAACCGAACCGGCCCTTTACGCAAAGGTGCCCGCCGTCTACCGAGCTTTCCCTGTCCGGCAAAGCCCTTAGCAGCATGTCTCCCCTTATATCGAGGTTCAGGCTGCATCCCACGCCGCAGAAGGAACACACGGTTTTCTTCTGTTCAGTCTTAAGGGGCACGGGTTTTGCCACAGGCGGCCTTTCCTGCAGCGCTCCGGTCGGGCAGACGGCTACGCACTGCCCGCAGGAAATGCAGCTCGTTTCCTTTAAAGGCAGCTCGAACTCGGGTTTTACAACCGTTACGAAGCCTCTGTTTACAAGCCCCAGTGCGGTTACTCCCATCACTTCGTCGCAAACCCTCACACAAAGACCGCATAGGATACACTTTTGCGGGTCCCTCACGATAAAAGGATGGTCGTCTTTGTAATCGTATTTATTTGCTTGTCCGGCGAATTTTTCCGGGCTTACGCCGTATTCATTGGCGTATTTTATTAGTTTGCATTCAAAATAGTCCTTGCAGCCGCATTCGAGACACCGCATTGCCTCTTTTTTCGCTTCTTCTTCGCTGTAGCCGAGGACAATTTCCCTGAAATTAGTCTTTCTCTCTTCAGGGGAAAGGTGCGCCATCTGGACCCTTGGAATTTTTTCCCTGTCGGCGAAATCCTCTTCCGTCAAGTCATCCCGCCGCACCAGATACGGTTCCTTATATGGTATGACTTCGCCCTCCAGGTAGCTCATTATCACGTCGGCTGCTCGTTTTCCGTCGGCCACAGCCTCTATGGCTATCCCAGGGCCTTCATTTATAGCATCTCCACCGGCGAAAACCCCCGCAAGATTGGTGGCAAAAGTACCTTCTGCAGCGGATATAGTGCCCCTTTTTGTGAGACTTACGCCTTCAAAGCCCGTCGCGTCAACCTCCTGCCCTATTGCAGCAATCACCGTATCTACTTCCAGCACTATCTCCTCCCCCGGAATGGGCTCGGGCTTTCTCCTGCCGGAAGCATCGGGCTCGCCTAACCTCATCCTCTGGAGCCTTATAGCTCCAACTCGCCCGTTTTTTTCTATTATTTCCATAGGTGCTACCAGGAATATGAATTTTACTCCTTCTTCCTCAGCCTCTTTTATTTCGACTTCGTTAGCAGGCATCTCGTTTCTTGTCCTGCGGTAAAGGACGTAAACTTCCTCAGCTCCAAGGCGTACCGCGGTGCGGCAGGCATCCATGGCGGTGTTTCCTCCACCTACTACCGCCACTTTCTTGCCCATTTCCACCGGCTCGCCCTTAGCCACTTTTCTTAAAAAGTCTATACCTCCCATGACCCCCGGCAGCTCCTCACCCGGGCAGCGAAGCTTCGAGCTTTTCCATGCACCTATCGCCAAGAAAACCGCATCGTATTTCGCCCTTAGATAATACAATGTTACATCTTTTCCTATCTTGCAGTTTGTCACGAATTCGACGCCCATCTTTTTGATAAGCTCAATCTCTTTGTCCAGCACTTCTTTGGGCAGCCTGTATTGGGGTATGCCGTACCTCAACATGCCGCCGAGTTTTTCCATAGCTTCGTATACCACTACCTTGTGGCCTTCCTTGGCAAGATAGTACGCGGCGCTAAGCCCTGCAGGCCCGCTTCCCACTACTGCCACAGATTTGCCTGTAGGCGGTTTTATCTCCGGCATATATGGATGCCCGGAAGCTAAATCTACATCTCCTACGAAGCTTTTCAGCCAAGCTATGGCGATGGGTTCTTCCACCAGGTTTCTTCTGCACGCATCCTCGCAAGGGTGCGGGCATATCCTTCCTATGCTGGCAGGCAGCGGCAGGTTTTCCTTTATGAGTTTTACCGCTTCCTGGTACCTGCCGTTTGCAATTAGCCCCACATAACCTTGACAGTCGGTGTGAGCCGGACAAGCTTGGCGGCAGGGCGGCCTGCAGTCTCCTATGTGGTTGGACAAAAGGAGTTCTAAAGCCATCTTCCTAGCTTTCCGGATCTTTTTATTATCCGTATAGATTACCATTCCCTCGCTGATTTCCGTCGCGCATGCCCTGAGGAGTTTTGGTGCACCCTGCACTTCCACAAGGCAAAGTCCGCAGGAACCGTATATCTTGACTCTCTCGTCATAACACAGGGTGGGGATTTCTATCCCATTTTCCCTCGCGACTTCCAAGATGGTTTGCCCTTTATAGCCTTTTACTTCTCTTCCGTTTATGTTGAGACTAATCTTCTCCATGTCTTCCCCTCCCTCGCCTTATTCTACGTATACTGCTCCAAAGCGGCAGACTTCCATGCAAGTGCCGCACTTGGTGCAGTTTTCCTGGATTATCTCGTAAGGCTGTCCTTTCGAACCCTTTATGGTATTTACAGGGCACTTGCGGGCACATAGGCCGCAGCTTTTGCATTTTGCCGGGTCAATTCTGTAAGTTATAAGAGCTTTGCACTGTTTGGCCGGGCATTTTTTGTCTTTTATATGGGCTTCGTACTCATGGCGGAAGTATTTGAGCGTCGTAAGCACCGGATTTGGCGCCGTCTGCCCCAGGCCGCAGAGCGACCCCTCCTTGACGTTCATAGCGAGTTCTTCCAGCACTTCAAGGTCTTCTTCTTTGCCCTCACCCCTGCAGATTCTTTCAAGGATTTCCAGCATCCTCTTGGTGCCTATCCTGCAGTGGGTACACTTTCCGCAGGACTCCTTTTGTGTGAAGTCCAGGAAGAACCTCGCCATGTCCACCATGCAGGTGGTCTCGTCCATTACGATCATGCCGCCGGAGCCCATTATTGCACCGGTTTTAACGATAGACTCGTAATCTACCGGCGTGTCCAAAAGGGACTCCGGAATGCAGCCGCCGGAAGGCCCTCCAAGCTGCACGGCCTTTATCTTCCGGTCTCCTTTTATGCCGCCACCTATTTTGAAAATGACTTCCCTAAGCGGCACTCCCATCGGGACCTCTACAAGACCCCCTCTTTTTACCTTCCCTGCCAAGGCAAAGACTTTAGTGCCTTTGCTCTTTTCGGTACCTACAGAAGCGAAGGCTTTGCCGCTGTTTTGTATTATCCAGGGCACATTGGCAAAAGTTTCAACGTTGTTGATGTTGGTGGGTTTACCCATGTAGCCTTTTTGAGCCGGGAAAGGCGGCTTGAGCCTGGGCATCCCCCTTTCTCCTTCTAAAGATGCTATTAATGCCGTCTCTTCACCGCATACGAAGGCTCCCGCACCGGCCTTTATATTTATATCAAAGGAAAAGTTCATCCCCATAATGTTTTTTCCCAAAAAGCCCTTTTCTCTAGCCTGGGCTATGGCTATCTCCAACCTTTTAATGGCAAGGGGATATTCAGCCCTCACGTAGATATATCCAGCCTCAGCCCCGATGGCGTAAGCTGCTATTGCCATTCCTTCGAGCACCGAGTGTGGGTCGCCTTCCAAGACGCTCCTGTCCATGAATGCCCCCGGATCTCCTTCATCGGCATTGCACACCACGTATTTCGGTGTCCCGGGAGCAGTCCTTGTGGCATTCCACTTAAACCAGGTAGGAAAGCCCGCTCCTCCCCTTCCCCTCAGGCCTGAAATCTTTATCTCTTCTATTACTTCTTCAGGTGTCATCTCTTTTAAGGCTTTTTCTAAGGCTTTATATCCCCCTGCTTCTATATACTCGTCTATACATTCAGGGTCAATTTTACCACAATTTCTAAGCGCGATCCTTAGCTGACCTTCTATATAAGCCCTGTCCTCGTCCGAAAGAGCATTCTCGTTTACTACAATTCCCTTTTCCAAGTGATTCTCAAAAATATCCTTCACCACATCCGGCGTCACTTTCACGTACATCGTACTTTTCCCTTCGTCGTCCACCACTTCTACCAAGGGCTCTAAGTAGCACATCCCTATGCATCCCGCTTTTTTAACTTCCACGTCCAAATTTCTCTTTCTTACCTCGTCTTCCACCGCTTGGAGCACTTTATTGCCCCCCGCAGCAATTCCGCAGCTTCCCAGTCCAACTATCACCTTCATTCTCCTACACCCCCTCTTTTTCCGTCTCTTTCTTCAAAATTTCCCTTATGATGCCCCTGGCTTTATCCGGGGTAAGTTTGCCGTAAGCTTCACCGTCTATCATCATCACCGGAGCAAGGCTGCAGCACCCGAGGCAAGCCACGTTTTGAAGAGTAAAAAGCCCGTCTTTTGTAGTCTCTCCTTCATTAATTTTCAGTTCGTCGCAGAGGGCACTTGTGATTAGTTCAGCCCCGTTTACATGGCAGGCTGTGCCGTGGCAAACCATTATAAGATGCTTGCCTATGGGTCTCAATCTAAACTGAGCATAAAACGTGGCAACCCCAAATACTTTGGCGGGTTTTACTTTTATTTCCCGGGCGATATGGTAAAGCACCTTCCTGGGCAGGTATCCGTAGATATCTTGGGCTTTTTGTAGCACCGTTATGAGGCTGCCGGGGTTGCCCCTGTACTTTTCGAGCACCCCATCTAAAAGGGCAAGGTCTACTTCTTCATCCGGAAATCTGGCATCAAACCCCGATTCTTTGCACTCACAGCAACTCATCTATTTTTCCTCCCCTTTACAGAATTCGTACCAATAACAGATTGCACAATTTATAAATTATTTTATATTCTACATTACGCCTCTTTTTCCTTCCTGAAAAAAAGTTTTTTTACCTTGATATCCACCCTAAGCACGTTTAAAGCCGTCATATATTCTACCTTTTCCTTCACCTCCTGCTGGACTTTCTCCATCAAAGGCAAAATTGGAATCCCGTACTGTACCGTAAGTTCTAAACTAATCGCGACTCCGGAGCCATGGTTTTCAACGACAGCCCTCCCTCCGCCCCCTATTCCTTCTATGCTTCTTGCTACATGTAAAGCAATCTGGCTTATCACCGTATCGGCAACAGTATACCGTCCTAAATAGCTGTATGTGGGCCTCACCACCGACTTTTCCGTGACTATCTCCTGCCTACCCCGGCGGTAAAAAATTTTAAGGGGGTCTAAAAGATACCCCGAAAAGTATTTCTTTATCTCGAGCGTGGGCACAGGTATTACGTGTTTTCCATCTACAGTCCTTATCTTCCTTGCCTCTTCTATCTCCTTTTTAGTCGATACATCCTCAATATATACAACTCTTGTGGGCTCCGGAAGCTCCAACGTCCTGCAGATTGTCCTTACCATTTTTTCCGAAGTACCTATGACGAGAACTCTTTTTGCATCAATTTCCTTCACCTTCTCTCTGACTTCTTCGGCATGATGCGGATCCTGAAAAAGAGCCCTTTTTATCGCACCTACCCTCGTCTCTTCCCTTTTTGCCGAATAACCGGCTACCACCCTATTTCCGTGGATCAAAAGCCCATCGTCAATTATAAGTTCGGCACCGTACTGCCTCGCCACTAAATGAGCCCGGTGGCTTTTTCCGGTGCCGCTTTTGCCTACAAAGGCGATTACTTCCAAATTATCAACTCCTGCTACATAGTTGTACTCTTTTATATTATCACAATAATGAAATACCATAAAGATATTTGTGAAACTTTTTACATGATTATCTAGTAAAACGCCTTCGGCTTCTTTTACCGAAGGCGTTTTATCAATATAATCATTTTGCAGCCTTAAAATTGTCGTATACGGCCTGCCAGAAACTAGCCGTGGTATAACCCAACCTCCACACCGCTATTCCCTTGAGGCCTTTTTCTATGACCAATTTGCATTTGGCATCCACCGAAGCACCGCTTTCCATCCAGATTTGATAAGTTACACCTTTTTCGTCTTTAAAACTTCCGTAAGCCATAAGCGAATTTCCGTCCAGGTTCATTTTCAAGCCGTATTTGCTCTTTAATTCATCTAAAAAGAGTATTCTCGAATAGGTCATCTGATTTTTCTCTTCCAATACTGTGTACCTTAGGCCATCCGTCCAGGCATAGCCGTAATAGCCCACACCTAAGACAACCTTCTGAGCCGGTATCCTCGCTGTGGCATAATCCACAACTTCCCTCGTCCAATCCACACCCGCCTGAGGCCCCGGCGCACTTGGACTTTTGTCGTAAGCCATGATAACTACGAAATCGCTGTACTTGCCCAAGACTTCATAGTCGTATGCCGGCCACCAGTCGTTTTTTTCGGTCTTTGCAGGGAGGGAAATGTTTAGAGACTTGTTTTTTGATTTTAAGGCATTGTATAGCTCAATTATAAAACTGTTAAAATTCTCTTTATCCTCAGGTTTTATGTATTCGAAGTCGATATTGACGCCGTCGTAGTTTTCTTTTTCTACCTCACTTACTATCTGGCCTATTAGCGCCTTCCTTTTTTCCGGAGTATCCAAGGCCTGGCTCAAGCGCGCGCGGTCCGATTCAAAAATGAGTGCATATACCTTGACGCCTTTTTGCCGTGCCGCCTCGAGTACTAAATTATAATCCTGCGGTTTCATAATATAGCGGGAATTGTCGTAACTTACCAGGTTCGAATTTTCGTCAAGGGTGTACCACTTGGCCGCGATGGAAGTGAGCTTTTCCACGTTCTTTATGAAATCGTCGTAGGACTGAGAATAATAATATCCCAAGATGTATTTGGCAAGACCTTCTTTTACAGTTATAAACACCGCCATTTTAGCGCCGTCCCAGTGAACTTGCGCTCCAAAAGCCTCGCTAAAAAAGCGTATGGGGACCATTGTCCTCCCTTTTACGATCAGAGCAGGAACATCTAGTTTTACCGGCTTTCCGTTTATGTAGGCGACGGAATTACCTATCCTGAGGATAATCTGAGTTGAGCCTTTTACTGCCGTAATCATTTTCGTCTTTTCATCCCAATGGACATTCGCCCCCAAATTTTCGCCCAAAAATCTAAATGGCACGAGCACCCTGCTCGATTTCATCACCGGCGGCACATCGGGCTTTATTTCCCTGCCATTCAGGAAAACTTTAATAGTTCCGGCACCGTATATTTCAAGAGGCGACACCGTTGATAATAAAAAGACTCCGATTAAAAAAAGAACGGATATTTTTCGAATATTCCTCAAATTCTACGACCCCCTTCATTAGTCCAGCAATACCATTCCGGTCCAAACTACTTTCCCCGGCGTAAAGGCAAATTCTAGCCCTGCATTTTTGCAAGTTTTAAATACATCAATACCCATTGCTTCCATAGATGGCCTTGCCTTCTCCCTCTGAACACAATAACCGTGTCCAGCGGCAGCAGGACATCTTTCACACAATATACACGGCCCTCCTATAAACCCGGCAGCAAAATGAAAGCCGGAAGAAAAAGCTCTCTTTTCCGTTTTATACACTGCCTCGTGCAAAAGAAGGGCAAGCCTTTTTGCCTCATTTTCTGCATCTTTGCTTTCGGTTTTACCTTCCACCTGCAGAATGACTGCCATAAAGTATTTTAAGACAAGTTTTCTAAATTCATCTACATCCGGCACATAAGGAGGGCACATAAACCTCTTCCCGTACTCCCTGCAGCCCGAATGGCTGCATTGAAACCTAACCCGCTCATCCACCACTACGTCCCGGGCCAATATGAGTTCGACCCGTGCAACGCCTTCACAATTTTTTGCAAATCCGAGGAGTTTTTCAGCCTCCTTAAATTTTTCCAGCAGCCTCATGGTCCACCTCTTAAAGCATAATAGCCTTTTAGTCTATAATACCAGAATCAATGCTATCTCGTCCACCTTGTAACAAATTCGTAAAATATATTGACAGAATTCCTAGTATACTGGTATAATTGCTTTAAATTAAAATTGAAAAATTGGCCTCTTATCAAGAGCGGTGGAGGGACTGGCCCGATGAAACCCGGCAACCCGCGCCTTTAATAAAAGCGCGAAGGTGCCAATTCCTGCAAAACGCTAAAAGGCGTTTTGAGAGATAAGAGGAAGGTTGAAAGAAACCCTCTTCTTATCGAAGGGGGTTTTTTTTACACAAAAACAAAAAGGAGGAATAGAGCATGAAAGATTTTAAATTCGACACTCTGGCAGTCCACGCCGGCCAGGAACCTGATCCCACGACTGGGGCAATGGCAGTCCCCATCTACCAAACCACATCTTTTGTATTCCAAAGCCCTGAACATGCTGCTAACCTTTTCTCTTTAAAAGAGGAAGGACACATCTACAGCCGGATGTCCAATCCAACCCAAGACGTGCTTGAAAAACGCATCGCAGCATTAGAAGGTGGCGTAGGCGCGCTGGCCCTTGCCTCTGGGCAGGCAGCAGTAGCTTATGCAATATTGAATATAGCAAAGGCCGGTGATGAAATAGTCTCTTCAAGCACCCTTTACGGCGGAACTTTCAACCTTTTTTCCACCACATTGAAGCGATTCGGAATAGATGTAAAATTCGTAGACCCAAAGGACTCTGCCAACTTCAAAAACGCCATAACTTCCCGCACAAGGGCAATTTACGGAGAAATTATCGGTAATCCAAAAATCGATATCCTTGACCTAGAAGAGGTCGCCCGGATAGCTCATGATGCCGGAATTCCTTTTATAGTAGATAATACTTTTGCAACTCCCTATCTTTGCAGGCCTTTTGAATTCGGCGCCGATATCGTAGTACACTCCGCAACCAAGTTCATAGGAGGGCACGGAACTACCCTGGGCGGGCTAATAGTAGACTCGGGCAAATTCGACTGGACAAACGGAAAATTCCCGGAACTTGCCGAACCAGACCCGGCTTATCACGGCGTATCTTTTACGGAAACCTTCGGAAATGCCGCTTACATTGCAAAAGTAAGGTGCATGCTCCTTCGGGACCTGGGCGCATGTATCAGTCCTTTCAATGCGTTTTTGTTGCTGCAAGGATTGGAGACCCTGCATCTTAGGATGCAGCGCCACGTAGAAAACGCAAAGAAAGCAGCGGAATTTCTAAAGAATCACCCAAAAGTCGCCTGGGTAAACTACCCCAGCCTTCCGGATTCGCCCTATTATACTCTTGCCCAAAAATACTTGCCAAAAGGGGCCGGGGCGATATTTACCTTCGGCTTAAAAGGCGGTTACGAAGCCGGGAAAAAATTTATAGAAAGCGTAAAGCTCTTTTCCCACCTTGCGAACGTAGGGGACGCAAAGTCTTTGATAATACACCCGGCCAGCACTACCCACCAGCAGTTGAGCCCCGAAGAACAAACAGCAGCCGGAGTCACTCCGGATATGATAAGGGTGTCGATTGGAATAGAGGACATTGACGATATTCTTAAAGACCTGGAAAGAGGCCTTGATGCCGCGTAAAAAATTTACAACCGAGGGGGATGGCCATGCTCGTAAAAAAACACTTTTTTCGCTTTACAAAAGGTGAAATTCAATTCAGCACCGAAAGCGGATATACTTTCGATGCTATTCAGGTGGCTTACGAAACTTACGGCAACTTGAACAGAAAAAAAGACAACGCCATTTTAGTGCTGCACGCCTTAACAGGAGATGCTCATGCCGCGGGTATGTATTCCAGCCGGGACCCCAAGCCCGGCTGGTGGGACCCGCTGATAGGCCCCGGAAAGGCGCTGGATACGAACAAATATTTCGTTATATGTTCAAACATACTGGGAAGCTGCTACGGGACTACAGGACCGACATCCGTAAATCCGAAAACTGGAAATCCTTATGGCAATGATTTCCCTCCGATAAATATAAGGGATATGGTAAGACTGCAAAAAATTCTACTGGAATACCTCGGAGTTAAAAAATTGAAGATGGCTATTGGCGGGTCTTTAGGAGGTATGCAGGCCCTTGAATGGGCCGTAACCTTCCCTGATTCTGTAGAAACAGTTGTTGCAATAGCTGCAACTCACGAGCTTTCCCCCTTGGCTATTGCGTTCAACTACGTGGGTATAAAAGCTATTGAAAGCGACCCATCCTGGAGAAACGGAAATTATTATTTGCTAGGCCAACCTGTAAGAGGGCTTTCACTGGCAAGGATGATCGGCACTCTCACCTATAAGAGCCACGAACTTTTCAAAAGAAGATTTTCGAGAAATATGGATGCAGAAAAAGGACTGTTTTTGGCAGAAAGTTATTTAGAATACCACGGAGAATCTTTCGTAAAACGTTTCGACGCAAATGCTTACCTTTGCCTTATAAAAGCTATGAACAGGCACAATATAGCCGAGCCCTATGGTTCCCTGGAAAAAGCCCTGAAGCGCATTAAGGCCAAGGTCTTCATGGTCGGCATAGATACCGACATGTTATATCCGCCCGATGAGCTTCGAAGTTTTATCAAGCAGTTAAATACCGCGGGCGGTTATGGAGAATACAGGGAAATAGAATCCTATCAGGGCCACGATGCCTTTCTTGTGGATTTCGAAAAGCTTTCTCCTATTCTGAACGAAATCCTCGAGACTTCGGTCCAGTCCACTTTTCTTAGCGAATCCCCGTCGCTTTGATTTTATTGTTGTTTTATCCGCCCCCTTATGCTATAATAATCTTTGCAAAAAGAATATTTAACAGAGATTAAGTGCGCCTATAGCTCAGGGGATAGAGCACCGGCCTCCGGAGCCGGGTTTTGCGGGGGTTCGAATCCTCCTAGGCGCACCATTTTTAAAATGCCTATAAGACAAGGCTTTCCGAGGACTGCCCCTTCCAGAAATCACCAAAAGAGTCCGGTGTTCCTGGAGGGGTTATATTTTATGGTTCTTTATTTGTTGCTCTGTTATTTTCAGATTAAACAAACTACTTTCATACTTATGGAGGATTTTCTAATGAATTACCGAAATTAAAATTGGAGGTGTTTTATGTGGTTGAACCTAAGGAAATTCTTGATTGGACCTACGAGCAAAAATGTCTAAAAGCAGTGGAGTCCCTGAAGAAAAATGGTTTTACAGCCGTGTATTGCAAGACTAGAAAGGAGGCCATTGATTACATACTCGATCAAGCAAAAGAAGCCTCCACCATAGGGTTTGGAGGCTCAATGACGCTGGTGGAATTAAACGTGACCGAAGCTCTAACGGAAATGGGCAAAGAGCTTTTGAATCACAACGCACCGAACCTTTCTCCTGAAGAAAAAATGGCCATAAGACGCAGGCAACTTACGTGCGATCTTTTTCTTACCAGCACCAACGCTCTCACAATAACCGGCTGCCTCGTCAACGTTGACGGCACAGGAAACCGCGCAGCATCCATGTTTTTCGGCCCCCGAAAGGTTATAATCATAGCGGGCAGGAATAAAATAGTCGGCAGCATAGAAGAAGGTTTAAACAGGATAAAAACGTACGCCGCACCGGCCAACGCAAGGCGGCTTAATTTGTCCACTCCTTGCGCCGACACCGGATTTTGCTCGGGCTGCAATTCTCCCGCGCGCATCTGCCGCATAACCACTATTCTGGAGAAAAAGCCCTTACTTACCGACATCCACGTCTTAGTCGTAAACGAGTACCTGGGCTTTTAGTGCGCTTTTGTCTTTCAATAACGCCTCCTCCTGTATCCGACGTAGCCATAGCCTCCGTAGCCATAACCGCCGGTGGTTTTATACATCAAATACGCAAAAATTACTATAAATGGAGTCATAAGCTGCGTCAAAGTGAAAAACCCTATGCCCCACTTATCATTTACGTAATGGACGAGAAAGAGCGGATTTTCCCTCACCGTCTCCTCGATCAGAGCCCTCAAAATCTGATGCCACCATATAAAGGACCAAAACTGGTATCCCGGCGGGAGGTCTTTAGTTTCAAGATATAAGTATCTAATCAAAAGCACAAGGCCTATAAAAGAACCTATTAACTGAGCCGGCCACCTGCCGAAGGAAAATTCGGTCATACGGCCAAGGACTTCCTGATTGAATATGTTGCCTATCCTCACTATTATATAGCCGAAGGAAAGCCCCAGCACGGTCAAATCCGCCACGACGTTGGGATTTATGCCGTGTCTCCTGCAATACGGCCACCCTGCGAGAAACCCTCCTAAGAGAGCACCGTGCCACGAAAGCCCGCCTTCCCAAATTTTAATTACCTGAATGGGAGCTTTTAAGAACCATTCGGGGTAGTTTGTGAGCACGAACATGAGGCGCGCTCCTACAATTCCAGATATTATGACGACAATCGCAAGGTTAAGCAAAAAGTCCTCGTCAAGATTGAGCCTCTTTCCTTTGACGTAAAGGTAATACGAGCCTACTAAAAAAGATATGGCCATGAATATTCCATACCAGTGAACAGCGATAGGGCCTATCTTAAATGCGTACGGACTTATTCCTTCGATAAACATGCGTATATGCTTCCTCCTTTTTTTATTCTTGCCTTAGGGCAGGTTATTTTTATTTTATCACCAAAAACCTATTATTGTATATAGCTTTAAAGAGGCGAAAATTCTAATTTTAGAGTAATAAATAAAAGAAAGGAGTTTCTGTATAGCGGAAAGTTAGTCTTTGCTTTAACTTAAAAAAATCAAAAAAGCCGACCTTAATCAAGGCCGGCTTCTCTTTATTTATATTTAGATTACAGTAAGCTGTGCTCTTTTAAATATTTTATCTATCCTTTCTTCTTCGGTCAGAATTTTGTTCTCTTCTGGGTCGTAAGCATATAGAGCGCCGTTTACCATCCTCGTGACCAGTTTCCCGCAGGCCGCCGGATTGCCTTTGAGGTGCGGAGCATCCAGAATGCCTAGCTCTATGGCTTTTGCAATGGTATCCGCATCGGAAAGCGGGTCCTCGACACTGGGATTAAGCTGTTTTATGGCGCTTAATATGACCATAGCTTCTTTTATAAGCTGATACTTGCGTTCCTGCACCACAGGATCATTTTCCATATCAGGCAACCCTAAGAAAGTATTTTTTATTACGCCCCTGACTATCTTACAACTTTCGATAATATCTTCCGCAGTAGCAGCATGATGCGCCTCGCAGAAACCAACTACATGGTAGATATGAGGCTTTATCGCCATGGCAAGGTATGCCGACGACGCAAGCTGCCCTTTTGCCTGAGATAGGTCCCCTGGGAAGCTGGCAAGGCCTGCCCTGGCCTGCCTATAAACTTTGAAATTATCATCTTGCAGCGATTCGATAAGTTCGATTTTTGCCAGCATTTTTGCCAGGTCCATCCTAGGCGAAAGCGATGGCGGGACGTTGAACATGTATTGAGCCACATAGTGCTTTACACCCATCTTTTTGGCATTATAAGCAGCCAAATACGCTGTTGCAACTCCCACTGCGTCATGGGCATCCCTGAGGCTCCAATGATGGGATTCGTTTACTTCAACAGGTATGCCCCTCTCGCCGTGCCATTTCATCACTTTTTGATTTTCCCTTATAGCCTCCCTGAGAGGCCTTGAGCTTCTTTTGTCCAAAACGCTGTACCAACACAGAGGCACGGCGCACCAGGCATTTTTTATGGTTTCCTGCAAGAGCTCTGCAAACTCAATGAGATGTGTGGTGCCGCTGTAGCACCGAAGAAGCGGATAATTTCCGCGGCGCGATGCTTCGTAAAGAGCTTCAAAATCTTCTTTTTTCCGCAGCGGAACGCCCCCTGCTCCGTCCAGTCTTCTGTCCATTTTATGCTGTTCGAAGAAAAATTCCTGGGCGTTCTGGTCTGGGGCAATAGAAATGACATCCAGTACCTTTGCTTCAGATACCTTTTTGATAGCTTCTATCGTGGCCTCAAGGGTAGGCAAGCCGAGATGATGCCTCAAAATTGGATACGGATATTTGGATTCTATGCGCGACACTAAATCCTGGGGATAATTTTCTTTTTCCGAATGCCTGTAACCCTTGAGAAATCCTAGCACGTCATCGATATCTTCAAGCCCGTTGAATACTTTGTAAAATATGCCGCTTTCTTCTGCAATTTGAGCGGTCGGTTCATTCCCTCCAAATATCCACTTAATCCCTTTATCAATACCTGAAGACTCTATTTTTTCCCTTAGCTCTTTCAATATCTCTCTCAAAGGCTCCGGCGTGAGGCGGTAGCTCAAGCCCACATAGTCAGGTCTACTATCCTTTACAGCAGCGATAAGTTCGTCTATTTTAACAGCCGCACCTAAAAACTCTACTTCGTATCCTTCTCTTTCGGCGAGCGAGAGGAAATTCATCACACCTGCCACGTGCACACAATTGCCTATTGTAGCACCAAGGATCTTCGCCATTATGCAACCCCCTCCTCACCGTTTTTGGCAGCATCAACGTATCCATGCTGAGCGAATTCTATTATCTGGGACGAAGAAAGTCCTGCAAGCCCCAGCTTTTCGACAGTCCTTCCAGTTTCCCAGAAGTTCTCGCCCGTCATCATATTGGCAAGTCTAATTATTGTATCTATAGCGGGAGTCTCTACTCCAATATTTTTTGCAAGTGAAGCTATGGGCACCAGACTGAAAGGTACATCCTCGTAAATGTACCTGGTTTTTAAATCTTTAGGTGCGGTAAGGCCTTTATAAGCCGGATTATTCTGTATAGCTTCGTATATTGAATTTCCGCAGGCTCCATAAGATTCTTCTAGCCACTTAACAGCGGACATGGTCTTCACACCCAGTAGCCTTGCGACCTTCATTCTTTCAGCATCAAGCCTCTCCAGCATCTGACCTATGCTCGGCGTGATTCCTTCGAGATAATATTCAAAAGCTTGACCCCGTTCTATATGCCCGCTGTTTAACAGCGTCGGAGCAGGATGGAATATGGCACCGAAATTGTTTAAACTAGTCTCCATCACGTCTCTAGCAGGCTTAAACTGTGGATAAGCACAAGACAAAAGCCAAATCACGTATTCTGTCCTGGTTGCCGGAATTGCAGCCAGTTTAACCTCGTTTTTAACGCTAAAAATCTTTGCACTATTTGGTCCCGTTGCTCTACAAGCGTATATAAAGGTCTGCGCTTCCGCCACAGTAATATCTTTTTCACATCCTGACTCTCGAAGGGTCTGGTAAACTTCCAGCGCTCCGCAGGTCCTTCCGGGATTCAACACGATTATCTGGCCGTCATCAAGATGAGGCGCCATCATTCTGGCAAGTTCCCTGTGAGCGGTTGCTGGGGTCGTTATCATTACAATATCGGAATTTTTAACTACTTCTTTTATATTATCCGTAACGGCAGAAAGCCTACCTACGCCTTCCACAGCACCTGTGAGCATTATCTCCGGTTTTTCTACTAAGGTCTTAATTTTTTCTACAGTTCTATTGTAAAGCACCACCGTAAAGCCCATCAGTCCTAAATACCCCGCCATCGCAAGCCCGCCGTTGCCAGCACCTATAACCGCATACCTTACTTTTTCCGGTCTTTTTATCATTTACGTCACCCCCCTGTATTTATATTTCCCACAAAAATAAAAGCTATGGAGGACCATAGCTTATTTTGGGCGGACTAACCCTCAAGCTATCAACCTCCTCTTTCCACGCTTACGAGGTTAGCTGACGGGTTCGGGTTGAAGAGGTAACCCTACCCCTTCTTAATACAGGAACGTCCTATATATAAGAAGGGGATTCACCCCAAAAAGTGGGTCCCCCGCTCCCTTCCGTGGCAAATACCCCGGAAGGAATTCAGCGTTCCAGATTGATGCGTATTTTTTTGGTAAACCTTATTATATCAAAATATAAGGATTACTGTCAATAGGAGTAGCTGATCAATTTGTAGTGAGCCACAGTTTAGGTCATACTGTTTAATAAAGTGAAACACTAAAAAGCAGCTCAATTTATTCTTTCCCAACCTGAAAGAAATCTAAATAGTTCCGTTGACCAATTGCACAATTGATTTATTCTTCTTAGCCACTCTTCCGGTTCATTTTTTAATAACTCATTTAACATTGCTTCTAACGAAAGCACATCAGCAAGACCATATTTTTCAATTACCTCTTCCCGCCCTTTAAGAGTTGTAGTTCCCAAAATAAGAATAGCTCCATCAATTTCTACTTTGGTACCGCCACTTCTACCACCTACCCAGACCTCTAATGACTTTGGCTCTCTTGCTGCCTGTAAAAACTTCTGAAATGCAGTCTTGCCTAAATGATGTTCAAGCTGCCGCGCATCTTCCAGGATTAGATAACGATAGTTATCCAGCGAAAGCTCGCACTTCATTTCTGCTATAAATACTTTTCCTGTTCCTCTATGACGAAATGTAAAATCCAAAGTGTGCCCTTGCTTTTCACCTTTTACATATACAGAGGGACGTCCTAAATTTTCATAGGGAGAGGAAGGGCATTGACACCAATAATGGACTATTTCTTCGTTAAATATGCCAAATAAACGCGACAGAAAGTTATCCCGCTGGAGATTTCCACTACAGAAGAAGTCTTTAAAACTTTTCATAGACTTTTCACTCCTTGACTCTATCCCAGAATGATAAGCTCTGGATAGAAGTTATGGCGTGAGCAAGCCATTTTTGCATTTGGAGGAAATACAACAAAAAGGTAATTATGTAAAGCAATAAAGGGATATTGTGGCTTTCTGTAAGGTCCCTAAATTGATAGTAGAAGAGCTTTCAGCCTCGGCAAGGATAGCAAGTTTTTTTCGATGGTAAAGTTTTTATGTGCTGCCATTGCCTTTAACTTTTCCCAAGAGAAATTTTAGTATTTCGGTACCCCACTTGCATTAAAAATATGCACTACCGTCTGTCACCGCCGGTATATAATTGACCCAGGAACAACGAAAAGGAATTGACCCACCCCCGGCGAAATATCCCTCTGATACAGCGCAGAAGATCGGAGGGAAATAAATGCTGGGGTGTGGATCTATTATAATGTTGCACGAACAGGCGGACGCACTATCTTGAGGGACTATGTAAGACAATTCAGGCCTCCAAAAGAGACCCCTGCCGTATGCCGCTATGAAACCAAGCCCGGCCAACAGGCTCAAGTCGACTGGGATGAATAAACATACATTGATGAGGAAACCGGCGAAATACGTAAGCTTTATCTTTTCGTCATGGTGCTGGGATATTCCAGAGCCATATACGTGGAATTCACAAACCGGTGCGATGTCAATACCTTTACCCGCTGCCTTATACACGGATTCGAATATTTCGGGGGAGTAACCGACGTATTGCTCACCGACAGGATGAAAACCGTAATCCTCGGCACCGACGAAAACAAAAAACCTATATGGAACTCCACCTTTGAAGACCTTACTGCGACGCTCGGCTTTACTCCTAGAGTTTGCAGGGCAAGGCGCCCTCAGACCAAAGGCAAAGTCGAAAGCAGAATAGACTTTGTCAAAAGCAACTTTCTGCCGGGTAGGAAATTCACAGACTACGGCGACTTGAACCGGCAGGCGATAGTGTGGTGCGAAAAGAAAAACAGGAGAATACACGGCACTACCGGAGAAAGGCCCATTGACCGCCTGAAGGAAGAAAAACTCAAACCCCTCCCCGACTCTGACAGATATCAGAAGTTTATGGAAGAAGTGAGGAAAGTCCACAAAGACGGCCTTTTAAGCTTCGGCGGCGTAAGGTATGGCGTTCCCTGGCAGTATAGCGGAAAAGAGGTGGTTGTAAGGGACAAAAACAGCAAAATCGAAATCATCTATAATGGGAAGGTGATAGCAACTTACGAAAAACATTACCGCTCAAGGACCACGTTTTATGCCAAAAACCAGTATGCCGGACTAAAAGAAGCCGAAGGTATGCTTTATCCCAGTCCGCGAGCATACAAGGTCTTTTCTCCGGAAGTTGAAAAGCGTTCTCTGGGGTTTATGAAAGCCTGCTGGAGGTGAGCACAATATGATAGACCTTGAAAAAGCTCGGTCCCACCTTGAAGAACTGGGGCTTTTAAGCGCAGCGGTTTTCCTCGATGCCCTCCTTGAAAGAGCTCAATGCGAGAACACGACGTATCTTGAGTTCTTAAACGACCTGCTCGAAGCTGAACTTAGCGAAAGACAACGGTAGAACATCGAAGTGAGGTCAAGACTTGCCCGGCTTCCGTATAAAAAGACCCTGAAGGAATTTGACTTTACGTTCCAGCCCAGTATTGATGAAAAGTTGATAAGAGAACTTGCCACAATGGCTTTTGTCTACAGGGCGGAAAACGTAATAGAGTAGGGAAGACACATCTTGCAGTAGGCCTTGCTATAGAAGCCTTATCACAAGGTATCTCAGTATCCTTTACGAGTCTTTCAAGGCTAATTGAAGACCTAAAAAAGGCTCATAAAGAAAACCGGTTGGAAAAACGGATGAGGATTTACACTGGCCCGAAACTTCTAATTATCGACGAAGTAGGTTATCTTCCGCTTGATGGCCTTGGCTCTAACCTCTTTTTCCAACTGATAAGTGCCCGGTATGAAAGGGGTAGTATTATACTCACCAGCAACAAAGGTTTTGGAGAATGGGGAAAGCTTATGGGAGACACAGTGCTTGCAACCGCAGTATTGGATAGGCTATTACATCATGCCCATATAATCAACATACGGGGCAATAGCTATCGCTTGAAGGACAGGCTAAAGACCGGGTTATATAATAATTCACATAACAATACTTAATTTTTAAAAAGCCAGGGTGGGTCAATTTAAATCCGCTGATAATGGGTTATTTTAATTCCGCTATTGACAATACATAGACCACAGTTTCAATCCCTTATAGACCCCCATGCCGCAACAAATGCGGCACCAGCAGAAGATGAAAATGCCCTT